>JAJTBU010000262.1 GCA_021286735.1 bacterium | reverse complement strand
GGAAGCCGCGGAACCGCCCCGGAACGGCCTCTGCGTTGGCCGGGGGCCGCCTTTTCCCGTCAGCGCGGCCGCGCGGCGTATCCCGTGTGCAGGAGCTCGTGCGAGAGGTGGCCCGCCGGCTTTCCGAGGAACTCCTTGTAGAGCGCCCCGACCTCCTCGTTCAGGTGTGACCTGCGCTCCGGCAACCGCTGATCCTCGACGTAGAGCGAGCGGTTGCGCGCCAGCTTCTTGTCCCAGTCGGGGCAGACCGGCTGGCCGCCGCCGCCGATGCAGCCGCCCGGGCAGGACATCACCTCGATGAAGTGGTAGGGGCTCTTGCCCGCGGCCATTTCGTCGAGGAGGACGCGCGCGTTCTTGAGCCCGTGCGCGACCGCGACCTTGAGCGTCATGCCCGCAGCCCGCACTTCCGCCGTCTTGATGCCGTCGAGCCCGCGCACGGGCGTCAGGTCGAGCTTCGGCAGGGGCTTGCCCTCCAGGATCTCGTACACTGTCCGGAGCGCGGCTTCCATGACGCCGCCCGTGGTGCCGAAGATCGTGGCGGCGCCGGTGGATTCGCCCAGGGGACTGTCGAAGGCCTCCTCGGCGAGGTGCTCCATGTCGATGCCCGACATCCTGAGCATGCGGGCCAGTTCCCTGGTGGTGAGGGCCCAGTCGACGTCCTGGTAGCGCGCGGGGGCTTTCGGCTTCTCGCCGCCCTTGCCCTCGGCCGCCGCCGCCGCGGCCTTCTCGGCCCACCAGAGCGAGGCCGAATCCATGCCCGGGCGCTTGGTCTCGCCCTTCTTCGCCGTGCAGGGCATTATGGAGACGACGCGCATCGCCTCGGGCGCGATGCCCGCCTTTTCGGCGTAGTAGGTCTTGGCCACCGCCCCGAACATCTGCTGCGGGCTCTTGCAGGTCGAGAGATGCCCGAGCAGCGCGGGGTAGAAGGTTTCGATGAAGTTGATCCAGCCGGGCGAGCAGGAGGTGATCATCGGCAGGGTGGCGCCCGACTTGATCCGTTCGATCAGCTCGGTGCCCTCCTCCATGATCGTGAGGTCGGCGGTGAACTGCGTGTCGAAGACCTTGGCGAAGCCGAGGCGCCGCAGGGCCGCCACCATTTGGCCAGTGACGAGGCTGCCCGGGGGCATGCCCAGGGCTTCGCCCAGGGAGGCCCTGATGGCGGGCGCCGTCTGCACGACCATGGAGAGGTCGGGCGCGCCCAGTGCCGACATCACCTCCTGGGACTGGTCCTTCTCGGTGATGGGGGCCGTGGGGCAGACGACGGTGGACTGGCCGCACTGGACGCAGGGGCTGTGCGCAAGGCCTCGGTCCATGAAGGTGGTCACCCGGGTGCGGGCGCCGCGCCCAGAAAAACTGATCGCGTTGACCGACTGCGTCTCGGAGCAGACCGCGACGCAGCGTCCGCAGAGGATGCATTTCGAGTCGTCGCGGACAAGGCCGTCGGAGGAGGTGTCGGGCGCCGCGAACTTTCGCAGCTTGGGATAATGCGAGGCTTTGACGCCGAGCAGGTCGGCAAGCGCGCGCAGCTCGCAGCTGCCGTTCCTCAGGCAGGACAGGCAATCGGTCGGGTGGTTCGCGAGGAGGAGCTCCACCGCCGTCTTTCGCGCGTTCAGGACCCTCGGGCTCGCGGTGCGGATCTTCATGCCGGGCATGGGCTTCTGGACGCAGGACCGCACCAGGGCCTTGGCGCCCTCGACCTCCACCGCGCAGACGCCGCAGGAGGCGTTGGACGATACGTCCTTCATGAAGCAGAGCGTGGGGATCTTGGCGCCGGCGAGCGCGCAGGCATCGACGATGTTCAGCTCGGGGTCGACGTCGATCGTCTTGCCGTCGACGGTGATCGATATTGTTTTTCGTTCCATGGCTTCCCTCCTCACCCTTCCAGCGGGGCGCTGTAGGTCTGGCGCTTCCTGTCGCGGACATCGCAGCGCAGGCAGCGTTCGGCCTCGATCCGCGCCTGTTCGCCCGTGTAGCCGAGGGAGATCTCCATGAAGTTGCTCTTGCGGGCGTCCACCGGTATGAACACGGCCTTCGTCATCTTGGCCTTGGTCAGCTTGATCGGCACTTCCATCTTGTACTCGAAGGAGCGGAAGAGCTTCTGGAAGCGCTTTTCGCCCATGAGGGCCTCGTCGAGGACCTCGGAGACGGTCCGCGCCTGGCCCATGGCCTCGGCCGCGGTCGCCGGTCCCATGGCCGCGTCGCCGCAGGCGTAGACCTTGGGATTGGTCGAGCGCAGGGAGTAGGGGTCGGCCACGACTCGCCCATCGCGCGCCACGGCGACCTCGATCCCGTCGAGCCCGCCGACGCCGACCTTCTCGCCGATGGCCACGATGATGGAATCGCAGGGAATCTCGTAGAAATCGTCGGTGGGCACCGGCGTGGGGCGGCCCGTGGCGTCCACCGGGCCAGCCTTCATGCGCTGCACCTTGAGCGCCACGACTTTCGGCTTATCGGACCTGCCGTCGGAGAGGGCCTCGACCGGCTGGGTCATGCAGGTGAGGGTGACCCCCTCCTCCAGGGCTCCGTTCAGCTCCTCGGCGTTGGCGGGCATGTCGGAGCGCGCCCGCCGGTATACCAGGGTGACGTGGGCGCCGAGCCTCAGGGCGGAGCGCGCCGCGTCGATCGCGGAGTTGCCTCCGCCGACCACGGCGACCTCGCTGCCTATCTTGGGCTTGTGGCTTTCGCTTATCCTGCGCAGGAATTCTCCCGCGGGGATCACGCCCTCCAGGCTCTCGCCGGGGATGCCCAGCGCGATTTCCCGCGCCGCGCCCGCCGCCACGATTATGGCGTCGGAGGCGTCCAGGAGCCGCTGCCACTGCTCGCGCGTCTCCATCTTCGTGTTGAAGATGAAGCGGGCACCCAGCTTCTGGATGAAGGCGATCTCCTTCTTGAGCATGTCCTTGGGCAGGCGGTAGGCCGGGATGCCCCAGCGCAGGATGCCGCCGGCTTCGCCGGCGGCGTCGTAGACCGTCACCTCGTGGCCGAGGCGGCTCAGCCAGAATGCCGCCGCCAGGCCGGCCGGGCCGGCGCCCACGACCGCGATCCGCTTGCCCGTCGCGGGGAGCTTCTCCTTTATGAGCCGGTTGTAGATGGATTTCTCGCGGCCCATCTTGTACATCGAGTCGGCCAGGTAGCGGTGGATCTCGCCCTGGGACACCGGCTCGTCCAGCATGTCGCGGCGGCAGCGCATCCTGCAGTGGAAGTGGCAGATCCTGCCGAGGGAGCCGGGCAGGGGGTTCTCGCGGAGCGTGAGCTCGAAGGCGTCCTCGATGCGGTTCTCCTTGAGGAGCTCCAGGTAGCCGGGGATGTTCATGTGCAGGGGGCAGGAGGATTCGCAGAGGGCGACGTAGAGGTTCTCGCAGATGCCGGCCGGGCAGCGCTTTGCCTTGATGTGCTGGATGTACTCATCGCGGAAATACTTGAGAGTGGTGAGGACGGGGTTGGCGGCGGTCTGGCCGAGGCCGCAGAGCGCCGAATCCTTGACCGAAAGAGCGAGGGTCTCCAGGGTCTTCAAATCCTGCTCGCTCGCCTCGCCGTCGGCGACGCCTTGCAGGATGTTGAGCATCTGGGAGGTCCCCTCGCGGCAGGGCGTGCACTTGCCGCAGGACTCGCTCGCCGTGAAGCCGATGAAATAGCGGGCGACGTCGACCATGCAGTTGTCCTGGTCCATCACGACCATGCCGCCCGAGCCCATGATGGCGCCCAGCTCGTTCAGGTGCTCGTAGTCGATCGGGGTCTTGAAGAGGGAGGCCGGGATGCAGCCGCCCGAGGGGCCGCCCGACTGCAGGCCCTTGATCTTCTTCTTGGGGCCCATGCCCTCGCAC
>JAJTBU010000261.1 GCA_021286735.1 bacterium | reverse complement strand
GTAGTCGGGGGGCACGACGCCCGCGATGATCGAGGCGAGCATGCCCGAGGTCCGGATCGGGGCGCGGCGGCGCGCGTCGACGATGGCGCGGGCTATCCTGCGCGAGTAGCGCTCCTCGCCGTACTTGAAGATTAGGTCGGCCAGCTCGTCCTCGCGCGTGCCGTTGACGATATCGGCGGCGGAACTCTCGGCCTCGGGGGAGAACCGCATGTCGAGCGGCTCGTCGGCGGCGAAGGAGAAGCCGCGGTTCGAGTCGAAGTAATGGTGGGTGGAGAGACCGAGGTCGAAGAGTATGAAGTCGGGGCGCTTCGGCTCGGGCTCGGCGGCCATGGCCGCGAGCGCCTCGTCGAAGTAGCCGGCCCTGATCTCGAGCCTGTCGGCAAAGGGGGCGAGGCGCGCGGCGGAGCGGGCGCGGGCCTCGGGGTCGGCGTCGATGCCGATGTAGCGTGCGCCCGGCGCGGCCGCGAGGATGGCCTCGGCGTGACCACCCGCGCCCAGCGTGCAGTCGAGGACGAGGGCGTCGGGCTTTCCGACCATGCCGAAGTACTCCAGCACCTCGGCGAGCATCACGGGCTTGTGCAGGATGACGGGCGCCCGCCCTTCCGCGTCCAGCCGCGCCGAAAAAGCGTCGGGAGCGGCGGAAGCCTTGGGCGGTGAATACTGATTCAGTCGTTTTTTTTGTGTTGGACGGCTCATCCGTTGTCATGGCGCCTAAAGCGCCAAGCCTCCGAGCACCTTGGAGATATCCTCGGTGGCCGCCAGGAATTCGTCGTCGTTGTCGGCGAGATACCGCTCGTACTCCTCGGCGTTCCAGATCTCGACGTACTTCGAGATGCCGAGCACGACGCAGTCGCGCGACAGGCCGGCCCACTCGCGCAGGCTCTGGGGAATGGAAATCCTGCCGAGCCGATCGATCTCGACCTCGACGGCGGGAGCCAGTATGCGCCGCTGGATGAGCCGGGCCCTCGCCTGGAAGAGGCTCGTGTTCGCCATGATCTGCTGGGAGAGCTCCTGCCACTGCAGGGGCGGAAAGAGCCAGAGGCACTTGTCGATCCCCTGGGTCAGGACAAGGTTCGCCCCGGGAAGCTCGCTCCGCATGCGCGCGGGGAGCGAGAGGCGTCCTTTTTCGTCCAGGGTATTCCTGAACTCTCCTGACAGAAGATTCATTCCACTATTTCCTACTATTTACCACTATTTTCCACTACAAGGCTAATTCTACCCAGTAAATGGATACTGTCAACGAAAAGGAGGGAGGAAGAATCGACAGAAACAATATTTTTTCGCAGGCCCACTACACCTCTGTATAGCATTTTCCGGCGTGGCGCCCGAAGCGTCGAAACCGAGGCGAAAAGCTGGGAATTCTCATGCGGGGGAACGAGTTACGGCGAAGGCCGGCCGCCGCCCGCGTCCGGGCCGGAAGGCCCGCGCCGCGGGGAGGTCAGGCGAGAAGTTCGCGCGCGAGGCCGCGCAGGGATGCCGGGTTTTCCCTGGGATGGGCGAAGATCCGGATCTTGCGCAGGGATCGGACCAGCTCCACGACGGCGGTCGGAGTGAAGAGGGGCGACCGGGCCGAGAAAGCCCCTCCGCCCTCCGGCGCGCTCACGGTGAGGTGGGTCTCGAAGTCCAGCGGTTCGGGTATGTCGATGACGATGGATTCCTCGTCGAGGCGGGCCGCCATTGCCAGTGCCGATTCCGCCTCGAGCCGCTTGCCCAAGTCGCTCAGGTCGGCGTGGACCATGCTGCCGGAGTCGTAGGGGATCTCGGCGACGAGGTTGTAGAGCCTGCCCGAGAAGACCTCCCTGGCGGGCGCGAAAGCCGGGGAGGCTTGGGCGGACACGAGCTGCCTGAAGCCCGCGTCGTCGAGCCCGTAGAGGCTCTCGGGGCTCAGATCGCCGTGGGTCAAGCCCAGCAGGACAGATTTCTTGACCATCGACGTTGCGGCGCGGACGGTGGGATGCCAATAGACGGCGCGGTACATCTGGTACTTCGAGAAGAGGATCGCCTCGACGCTCATCTCGCCGCGGGCGTCGACGGACAGGGACTCCCCCTCGACGAGAATGCGCCTCGCGATGAAGTCGGCGTCCTGTATTCCATAAGGCACGCCGCAGCAGTACGCGTCGCGGGTGAGGTAATCGATCTTGTCCGGGTCGAGGGCGCCGGAGAGGATGCGCCGGTAGAGGAGGGTTTCGCGATCCTCCACGCAGGGGCGGTCGCTGTCGATGATGGCTGCCACCTGGTCGGGCTCGGCTCCCGTCGCCAGAATGGCGGAGCGGAGCGGCTCGCGCAGGACGAGATCTCCGGCGAGGGCTTCGTGCGAGGCGAGAGGCAGCTCCTTGAGCGAATGGGCGTAGGGATAGTGGCCCAAATCGTGGCAGAGCGCGGCGACGAGAAAGGAGCGCAGCCCGTCGACCGTGGCGAAGGGAATCTGGCCGCGCTCGACGAGCGAGAGGGCCAGCCTGCGCGAGAGGCCGTACACGCCGATGCTATGGGCTTTGCGCGTATGCGTGGCGCCGGGGTACAGGAAGGAGACGGGCCCCAGCTGGCGGATGCCGTCCAGCACCTGGAAGGGGGCCGTCCGGGTGAGCGCGAGGAGGGCTTCGTCGAGGTGGATGTCTCCCCATACCGGGTCGCGGACGACGCTGTCGAAGGACTGCGAAAGGGAGATCAGGAGATTCAGGTCTGACATATCGCTCCTCGTGGATGGCGCGCGGCGGGACGATGGCTGCCTCCTCTGTCTAGCACACTTGCAGGGCCGTCGCAAGAGGAAGTTCCCCCCGGGCCGCGCGAAAGGGCGAGGCCCGGCGCGCCATGCGCGGAACGCCCGAAGCGGAGCCCGGGCGCCCCGCGATTGAGGAAGAGCCCGCGTTCTGTTATGGTGATGCCATGCAGTCCCTCAAGGGCGCGGCCTACCTCGCCGCGCGCGGCTTCCTCGACCACCTCCTCGGCGAGCTTCCCGAATACTACCGCGTGGACGAGGAGCTCGTCGGCTGCTGGAGCGCCGACCGGGACTTCCGGGATCCCGTCGCGGGCAGGAACATCTACTGGACGCGGAACGTCTGGCGCGAGCCCTTCCTGCTCGAGTTCGACTCCATCTCGCAGGCGGCGAAGGCTCTGCGGTCCCTGCAGCGGAACTGGGCGCCCTACCCCACCCGGCTGCACCGCAGGACGGCGCTGATCGCCGAGGCCCTGCCGCCCCTCCCCGCCAAGCCCAAGGCCTTCCCCTTCGACCTCCCGACGGCTCCCATGGGAGGCTTCACACTGCTCGACGAACACCTCCTCCTCGGATCGGCCGCCTGCTCGAGCCCCTTCCCCAACGGCGAGTTCTCCTTCGTCGAGGACAGGGAAGGCCCCCCGTCGCGCGCGTACCGCAAGCTCTGGGAGGCTCTGCTCTTCGCGGGCAAGCTCCCCGGACCGGGGGATCGCTGCGTCGACGCAGGAGCCTGCCCCGGAGGCTGGACCTGGGCGCTCGCGAGGCTCGGCGCCGATGTCCTGGCGATCGACCGCGCGCCGATCGAGGCCTCGGTGGCCGCGATGCCCGGCGTGCGCTTCATGAAGCACGATGCCTTCACGCTCAAGCCCGAGGAGGTGGGGGCGGTGGATTGGTTCTGCTCCGACGTGATCTGCTACCCCGAGGCGCTCTACGACTGGATCGGGGTTTGGAGGGAGTCGGGGCTGGCGAAGAACTTCATCTGCACGATCAAGATGCAGGGAGCCGGCTTCGACAAGGCGACGACCGACAGGTTCGCGGCCATCCCCGGATCGAAGGTCCTGCACCTATGGCACAACAAGCGCGAGCTGCCCTGGCTCAACCTGCGGGACGACGCCGGGCCGAAGGGCGGCTAAGCCGGCATCCCCGCCTTCCA
>JAJTBU010000260.1 GCA_021286735.1 bacterium | reverse complement strand
CGGGCGTGCCGAAGGCCTCGCCCTCCCCCTCGAGTCGGCCGGCCCCCTCCTGGCCGCCATCGCCCAGGCCGGCCCCTTCGACATCCTCGTCGCGGCCTTCGGCCCCTTCGTCCGCAAGCCCCTCGCCGACCACTCGTCCGAGGACTGGGAACGGATGGCGTCGCTCAACCTCGCCCTGCCCGGCGCCCTGGTCTCGGCGCTCTTCCCCGCGATGCGCGACCGGGGTTTCGGCCGCATCCTCCTCTTCGGCGGAACGCGCACGGACGCGATCCGCGGCTACCGCTCCAACGCCGCCTACGCCGCGGCCAAGACGGGGCTCGGCGTCCTGGCCAAGTCGGTCGCGATCGAAGGTGCGTCGCGCAACGTCGTCGCCGTGGCCGTCTGCCCCGGCCTCGTGCGCACGGAATACGTCGACGACGCCGCGGCCGAGGCCCTGCGGCGCATGGCTCCCGGCGGCAGGCTCTCCTCGCCCGAGGAAGTTGCCGCGATCGCCCTGGAACTGATCGACCGCGACCCCTGCATCGCCTCGGGCGCCGTCGTCTCCCTCGACGCGGGCTTCTCCCCCTGACCGCGTCGGCGATGCCCGGTGGACCGCCCCGCGCCGCCGGTTCCGCCGCCGTCACCGCCGCCCGCATCGGGCGCCGCCCTTCCCTGGTTTGACAAGGAGGGCCCGGGAGGCTACCATATCGCCATGGCTTCGAGACTCCTCGCCCGCGCCGAGCGCTCAACATCCTCGTCCCCGCCGGGCCCGGCCCTGCCGCCGGCCTTCGAGGCGGTGCCGGGGATGCCGGAGGGGCTCTGCTGCCGAGCTTCCGGCGAGCTTGACGCCGCCGCGGCGGCGCCGCTCAACGATCGCATCTTCGCCGCGTTGGGCGAAACCACTCGCTATCTCTTCTTCGATTTTTCACGCGTCGACGATCTCGAGGCCGGCGGCGCAGGCCTCCTCGTCGCCCTGCAAAAGCGCATGCGAGCGCGCGGAGGCGACCTCGTCCTCGTAGGCCTCCGGCCAAGGCAGCGCCGTTTCCTCGACACCTGCGGTTTTCGCGGTTTTTTTTCGTCGGCCTTGGACCTGGAGAGCGCGGTTGAGTATATTCTCGGGATAAAGCGCGATATTTTTCCGATCGCCGCGGTCTGTCCCGCCTGCTCGACGCCCCTAGGCATCGACGGGCCCGGCAGAAGCCGCTGCCGAGCGTGCGGAGCCGTCCTGGCCTCCATGGCGGACGGTTCGGTGGAATTGGGCTAGGGCGGGGCGGAAGCCCGCGTGTCGCGGTATCCCTAAAGGAGGGAAGGTCATGCAAGGATTGTCCAAAGTCGAGGAGTACCTCATCGATCTCGGCATCTCCTACCAGGAAATCTCGAAGGACGCCTGGCTCGTCGAGGACGAGTCCAAGGGGCTTCCCAAGATGGTGGTGAGCTGCGTCGATCCCATCGTGGTCATTCGGGCCGACGTCATGCCGGTGCCCGCCGGGAAGCGCGAGGAACTCTTCACCACGCTGCTTCGGCTGAACGGGACGGATTTCCTGCACGGAGCATACGCGCTGGACGGCGACGAAGTGGTCGCCCTCGACACGCTCGAGTACGCCAGCATGGATAAGAACGACTTCAGGGCCTCCCTCGAGGCGATGGCCTTCGCCCTGGGGCAGCATTATCCCATACTTTCGCAGTTCGCCGCCAAGAAGGAGGAGTGATCCATGGGTATCTTCGATAGGTTGAAGACAGTCATCTCGTCGAACATGAACGATCTCATCGCCAAGGCCGAGAATCCCGAGAAGATGCTCAATCAGATGATCATCGACATGAACGAGCAGCTCATCGAATCCAAGAAGGCCGTCGCCATGGCCATCGCGGACGAGAAGCGGCTCGAGCGCGAAGTGATCGACAACAAGGCCAAGGCCGAGGACTGGGAGAAGAAAGCGGTGCTCGCCGTGCGCGCGAGCCGCGACGATCTCGCCAAGGAAGCCCTTCTGCGCAAGCAGGAGCACGACTCCTACGTCGGCCAGCTCGGCACCCAGTGGCAGGCCCAGAAGGAATCGGTCGAAAAGCTCAAGGTTTCCCTCCGGGAACTCCAGACCAAGATCGAGGAAGCCTCGCGCAAGAAGAACATCCTCATCGCCCGCGCCAAGAGGGCGGAGGCCCAGGACAAGATCAACAAGACCATGTCCTCCCTCCAGGGCAACAAGAGCGCCTTCGACACCTTCGACCGCATGGCCAAGAAGATCGACGAGCTCGAGGCCAGGACCGAGGCCCAGAAGGAGCTGGAGGATGTTTCGAGCGGCGCCAGCCTCGAGAAGCAGTTCGCCGCCCTCGAGTCCTCTCCCACGGCGGCCGACACCCTGCTCGAGGACCTGAAGCGCAAGATGCTCACCTCCGACGCGGGAGCCGGCGGCGCGACGCAGAATTGAGCGGCGCCCGAGCGCCTCGGAATATGAAAAAGCCCTCCGGAAGGAGGGCTTTTTCGTGCCTGAGCAATATCCGCGTCCGCGCTCGCCCTAAGCCGCGCCGACCGCTCGCCCGGCGCCGCGCCAGGTTGTGGATAAGCTGTTGAAAACTGGTGTACAACCACCCTCGGCGCTGTGGAATCGACGCGGAAATGCTGTGGAGAACCTGTCGACGGCTTGTGGATAACTTGCCAGCCCCTGACGGCCTTCAGCAGTCCTCGACACGCTCGATGTGGGCGCCCAGGGATTTCAGGCGCTCGGTGATGCGCTCGTAGCCGCGCTCGATCTGATACACGTTCTGGATCGTGCTCGTGCCGTCCGCGCAGAGCGAGGCGATGACCATGGCCATGCCGGCGCGCACGTCGGGCGACACCAGGAGGGCGCCCGAGAGGCGGGCGGGGCCCGAGACCACGGCGCGGTGCGGGTCGCAGAGGACGATGCGGGCGCCCATGCCTATCAGCTTGTCGACGAAGAACATGCGCGACTCGAACATCTTCTCGTGGATGAGGGCCGTGCCCTCGGTCTGCGTGGCCACCACCGTCATGATCGAGGTGAGATCGGGAGGGAACCCGGGCCAGGGCGAGTCGTCGATCTTGGGAATCTGGCCGCCGAGGTCGGCCGAGACCCTCATGAGCTGATTGCTGGGCACGTAGAGGCTGTCGCCGCGCACCTCCCAGGCGATGCCCAGACGGCTGAATCCCACTTTGAGCGGGGGAAGGTCATCGGCGTCGATGCCGTCGATCGTGATCTCGCCGTGTGTGACCGCGGCCAGGCCGATGAAGGAGCCGATCTCCATGTAGTCAGAGCCGATGCGGTAGTCGGTGCCCTTGAGTTCGGGCACGCCGCGGATGGTCAGCATGTTGGAGCCGACGCCCTCGATCTTCGCGCCCATCGCGTTCAGCATGAGGCAGAGATCCTGCACGTGGGGCTCGGAGGCGGCGTTGCGCAGCACCGTGACGCCCTCGGCGAGGGCGGCCGCCATGATCGCGTTCTCCGTGCCGGTGACCGAAGCCTCGTCCAGGAAGATGCCCTGGCCGACCAGCTTGGTCGCCGAGAATTTCATCACGCCGTCGAAGGAGACGCGGGCGCCCAGCTCCTGCAGCGCGAGGAGGTGGGTGTCGATGCGGCGCCTGCCGATCGTGTCGCCGCCCGGGGGCGGGAGGATGGCCTGGCCGAAACGGGCGAGGAGGGGGCCGGCGAAGAGGATGGAGGCCCGCACCTTGCGCGAATGCTCGGCGGGCACGTCCTGCCTCGAGATGGGGCGAGGGTCTATCCGCCACTCGTGGTCGGCCACTTTCCCCACCGAGGCGCCGAGGTGCTGGAGCACCTCGATCATGACGGAAACGTCCTCTATCTCTGGGATGTTCCGCAGGACAACCGGCTCGCTGGCCAACACCGTGGCGGCGAGGCAGGGGAGGGCCGCGTTCTTGTTTCCGGACGCGACGACCCGGCCTTTGACGGGGT
>JAJTBU010000259.1 GCA_021286735.1 bacterium | reverse complement strand
GGGCCGCCAAAGGCGACAAAAACGCTGAAATCTCGACCAGTTGAAAAAGGTTAGCCAATGCGCTATATTACAAGAAATTCATCGAACGGCGTTGCATGAATCGAATTTGTAACATTTTCGAACGCCGTTTTACTGAGCTCGCCCTCCGCCGCCTCCGTGCGGCCTCAGCCTTGATTGACCAGATTCATGCTGTTCAAGCAAACCAATAGGATTCTCACTTGAATTTCTCCTCATTCGGATTCGACCAGCGGATCGCCGCGGCCATCGCCGCCGCGGGCTACGAGACACCCACGCCCATCCAGGAAAAGACGATTCCCGCTACTTTGGCGGGCAAGGACGTGCTGGGGCTGGCCCAGACGGGCACCGGCAAGACGGCCGCCTTCGCGCTGCCGATCTTCCAGCGCCTTTTGGGAGGCGAGCGCTGCGCGATCCGCGCCCTCGTCATCTCCCCCACGCGGGAGCTGGCGGAGCAGACGCATCAGGCCTTCGAGATGTTGGGCAAGGACACGGGCTTCCGCAGCATGAGCATGTACGGCGGCGTGACGGTGAAGTCGCAGGTCAAGACGCTCAAGGCGCGCATGCCCGAGATCGTGGTGGCCTGCCCGGGCCGCCTCCTCGACCTGATGGGCCAGGGCTTCGTCGACCTGCGCTCGGTCGAGACGCTGGTGCTGGACGAGGCCGACCAGATGTTCGACATGGGCTTCATGCCCTCGATCAAGAAAATCATCGCCGCCCTGCCCCGCGCGCACCAGACCCTGCTCTTCTCGGCCACCCTCCCCCAGGAGATCCGCGCGCTGGCCAAGCAGTACCAGCGCGATCCGGTCCGCGTCGAGATCGGCAATTCCAAGCCGGTGGAGACGGTGAGCCACTACGTGAGCTCGATGGGCCAGAACGACAAGTACGAGGCCCTGAGGTCGGTGCTGGTCGAGGACTGGGGTTCGACCGGCTCCGGCGGCCAGACCCTGGTCTTCACGCGCACGAAGCACCGGGCCAAGCGGCTCGCGCAGCAGCTAGCCAATTCGGGCTTCGCGGCCACCTCCCTGCAGGGCAACCTTTCGCAAGGCCAGCGCGAGAAAGCCATGGCGAATTTCCGCTCCGGCCGCGCCGCCATCATGGTGGCCACGGACATCGCCGCCCGCGGCATCGATATCTCCAAGATTTCCCGCGTGATCAACTTCGATATTCCCGACACCCCCGAGGCCTACACGCACCGAATCGGCCGCACGGGGCGCATGGAGCGCAAGGGTGTGGCCCTGACCTTCGTGACGCCCGAAGATTCCTCGGTCCTGCGCCAGATCGAGCGCTTCATCGGCGCCCCGATCGAGCGGATGTCCCTGCCGGCGGTGGGGGAGTAAGGCATTAAAACACGCGAATTGAAAGTTAAACTTTCAATTCGCGTGTTTTCGCTCGATATTCCGCTCTTCGCGCCGCCCGGCTTTACCGCCGCGGCGCCCCATTTTATACTGACCCATCGTCGAAGCCGCGCCGTTCCGAATGACGTTGTGCGGCCGATGTTGGGAGGCTTTCCTTGTACGCCATCAATCTCACTTCTAAACGTTATGCGGCATTGTCAGGCAAAATCGACACGGTGATCGTCCCCACGGGCAGCTTCGAGGCCCACGGCATGCATTGCCCGCTGGGCACCGACATCCTGATCCCAGAGCGCATGTGCCGCGACCTGGAAGCGGCCGCGGGCGGCGACTTCCTCATCGCGCCGACGGTGAACTACGGCTATACGCCGACCTTGGCCGGATTCCCCGGCACGGTGACGATCCCCGCCGAGACGCTCATCAGCCTCTACGCGGAGATCGGCTCCTGCTTCGCGCGCTGGGGCGCGAAGAATATCGTCTTCATGAACGGACACGGCGGGAATATCGCTGCCCTCACCCTGGCCTGCGACAAGATCGCTACCGCGGGCGGCACGGCCATGGTGATCAGCTGGTGGGCGACTTACTCGGCGGAGATCCTGAAGATCTGCGGCACGCAGGGCCACGCGGGCGAGGACGAGACCTCGGCGGTGCTCGCCCTCGACATAGCGGGAGCCGCGGGCGCCTATGGCGCGGAGAGCGGGTCCCTCGTCGACGACGCGGCGCGGAACGTGCACATGCGCAAGGTGTTCTGCGCGCCGCTCTCGGGTCCGACCCAGACCGCGGCCCGCTACCCAGAGGCGATGAACGGCGATGCCACCGCCGCCACCCGCGAGAAGGGCGAAAAACTCTACGCCATGCTGCTCGAAAAGAACCTGGAGTACATCGGCCGGCTGCGCCGCGGCGAGTATACGGACCCCATCGCCTAGCCCGCCGCGTCCTCGAAGACGCGCGCGAAGTTGCGCCAGGCGATTTTCTCCACCTCGTTTTGGGAATAGCCCGAGGCGAGGAGGGCGTCGATTATAGCCTGGGCTCGCGAGGCGTCCTCGAGGCCCGAGACCAGGGGATATTCCTCGCGGGTGTAGAGGTATTCGCAGAAATGGAGGCCCAGGCCGACGTGCTCGACGCCCGCGGCCCCGATCATGTGGTTCAGGTGCTCCATGTAGCGCTCAAGGCTGTGGTTGGCGCGGTCGCCGGCGGGCGCGAGGGCGGCGGGGCTGGTCATGCAGCCGACGAGGCCGCCCGCGTCTGCTATATCGCGCAACGCTTCGTCGGAGAGGTTGCGGCCGTTGTCGTAGACCGCCGCGCAGGAGGTGTGGGAGAGCATGACCGGCCTGGACGAGGCGGCGAGGATGTCGCGCCTCGTGGCCGCGCCCGCGTGGGCCATGTCGACGAGGATGCCGAGCCTGTTCATGGCGGCCAGGGCTTCGCGGCCCTTTTCGGTGAGGCCCCCGCCCGAGCCGAGCGCCCCGCAGCCGAAAGGGTTGTCGTCGTTGTGCGTGAGCGAGGCGACGCGGAGGCCCGCCTCGCCGTAGAGCCGCCACAGCCAACCGATATCGCCCAACGTTGCGCTGAGCCCCTCGCAGCAGACCACGGCGGCAAAGGCGCCGGACGACATGGCGCCGCGGAGGTCGGCCGCGCGCAGGACGGTCACGGCGCCCGGCCACGCGGCGGCCAGCTCGCGCCGCGCAACGGCGATGAAGCTCTCGAGGTGCTCGGGGCCGGCAGGCTCGCCGGCCATGCGGCAGTCGGCGAGGGCGGCTCCGGCGACGCCGCCCGCCCTCATGCGGCTCAGGTGGCGCTCTTCGAGTTCGGGAGCCGGCCGCCTATCCGCGTTGTGCGATTTTGAAAAGGCCTCGTCGCGCCGGACCAGATCCATGAGAACGTCGGCGTGCAGATCGAATATGGGCACCATTTCCCGTTATCCTGTCTTCCCCCTAGCGGCTGTAGCTCAATATGTCGCGCTCGTAGGTCCCGCGGTCCATCGAGCGCAGGAAGGCGAGGGCGAAGGCCTTGGCCGCGGCGTAGTCGTCGTAGGTCATCATGCTGGAGTTGGTGTGGATGTAGCGCGAGGGCACGCCCACGGTCATCGAGGGGCAGCCGGAGCGCGCGGTGTGGATCTCGCCGGAATCGGTGCCGCCCAACGCCATGAAATACTGGAAGGGGATGCCCTTCTCCTCCGCGAGCTTGGTCGAATACATGAACAAGCCGCGGTGCGTGATCGAGGTGCGGTCGATGTAGCGCAGGAGGACGCCCTTGCCCTGCTGGCCCAGCTCTTCGGGATCGCCCATGTTGTCGTTGGCGGCCGAGGACTCGAACACGATCGAGAGGTCGGGATCGATCGCGAAGGCCGCGGTCCTGGCGCCGCGCAGGCCCGATTCCTCCTGCACGGTGGCGCCGATGTAGAGGTCGACGCCCAGGTCCTCGCCCGCCACTTCCTCGAGCACGTCCAGGGCGAGGCAGCAGCCGAAGCGGTTGTCCCAGGCTTTGGAGAGGAGCTTGGCGCCGCCGAAGAGGGGCACGAAGGGTCCGTCGATGACGATCAT
>JAJTBU010000258.1 GCA_021286735.1 bacterium | reverse complement strand
TGAATGGACAGTCAGAACCAATACGTCGTGCAGCTCAAGGACGTCCACAAAAGCTACGCCCTCGGGGAGACGAAGGTCCACGCGCTGCAGGGCGTGAGCTTCGACATACAGAAGGGCGATTTCGTCTCGATAGCGGGGCCCTCGGGCTCCGGCAAGACGACGGTGCTGAACCTCGTCGGCTGCGTCGACATCGCCACTTCGGGCGACGTGACCGTGCTCGGCCAGCGCACGGGGGAGCTCGGCGACGAGAAGCTCACGGCGCTGCGCCACAGGGGCCTCGGCTTCATCTTCCAGACCTTCAACCTCATCCCGGTGCTGAACATACGCGAGAATGTCGAGCTGCCGGCCCTCCTGGACGGCTCCGACATCGGCATGTCGAAAAAGGAGCAGGCCGAGTGGGTCGACCACCTCATCGAGAGCGTGGGCCTCGCCGAGCGCATGAGGCACAAGCCGGCGGAGCTCTCGGGCGGCCAGCGCCAGCGCATCGCGATCGCCAGGGCCCTCGTCATGAGGCCGCCCATCGTCCTTGCCGACGAGCCGACGGCCAACCTCGACTCGGCCACGGGCGAATCCATCCTCGCGCTGATGAAGCGGATGAACCGCGAATTCGGCACGACCTTCATCTTCAGCACCCACGACCAGGGCATCGTCGACATCGCCGACCACGTCATAAGGCTCAAGGACGGCAGGGTGACCGAGAACAGGCGGGCGGAGCCGAAGGCGGCGTCATGATCCTGGCTCGAATGGCGTACGGGAACCTCTTCCTCCACAAGGCGAAGAGCGTGCTCCTGGGCACGATCATGTGCGTGGGCATAGCCATCCTCTTCGTCGGCAATTCGCTGATCGACACGGCGATCGGCGGCCTGCGCAGGATGTTCGTCGAGGGCTACACCGGCGACGTCATGGTCACCGGGCCGACCAGCTTCCCGACGACGATATTCGGCGAGACCGCCGGCGGCGAGGAAGTGATTCCGCACATCGCGAAATTCTCGAGCTACGTTGAGCGATTTAAATCGGACAAGGCGGTCGCCGCCACGCTGCCGATGCTGTCGGGCCAGGTGGCCATGGGCCTCGGCGAGCAGGTGATCGGGCGCGGATCGGCCTTCGGCGTGGACATCGCCGCCTACCGGTCCTTCTTTTCGGGCAACCTGACGCTGTCGGCGGGCGCGTGGCCGGCCGCGGGCGACCAGGCCTGGATCATAATCTCGGAAGTCTCGGCGGCGATGCTCTCGCGCGCCGCGGGCAAGAAGATCGGCCCGGGCGAGAAGATAATCCTGAGCGCGTTGGGCGACACCGCCGGCACCGTCATCCGCGAGGTGAAGGTGGCGGGTATCGTCAGGTTCAACCAGAGCAGCCAGGAGCTGGCGCGGATCTCGCTTGTGGACGCGGACACGATGCGCGATCTCCTCGGCTTCGCGAGCCTGCGCGACGGCGCCGTGACGCTGACGCCCGAGCAGCGGGCCTTCGTCTCCGATTTCAACCCCGACTCGCTCTTCGGCGAGGGCGCGGCGACGGGCCTCTTCGCGAACGAGGCGGCGCCCTCCGCGCAGGCGACGACATCGACCACGGTGGCGCCGAAGGCGGCGAAGGCCCAGGTATCGCTGGCCCCCGAGCCCGCCTGGCAGTTCATCCTGATCAAGTTGGCGCCCGGGGCCAATGCTAGGCGCTTCATCGCGAGCCTCCAGGCCTTCGCCGTGGGCATGGAGCAGGACGACCACGCGCAGGACTGGATCGCCGGCGCGGGCGCCGTGGCGAGGACGGCGGTGACGATCCGCTTCGTCTTCTATCTGATGGTCACCATCGTGGCGGTCGTCGTCATCATGATAACGATGAACGTGCTGGTGGTCTCGATCAGCGAGCGCGTGCCGGAAATAGGCACGCTGAGGGCGCTGGGGGCGCGGAAGCGCTTCATCAGGCGGATGATCATCCTGGAGACGAGCTTCCTCGCGGTGATCGCCGGCCTCGCCGGCCTCGCGATCGGGCTCGCCGTCCTCCTCATCCTGCGGAAGTCGGGGATACAGGCGCCGAACCTCTTCTTCGAGGCGATCTTCGCCGGGAGGAAGCTGGTGCCGGTCATCTCGCCCCTGGCCGCCTTCAACGCCTTCCTCTGGATTTTCGCGACCAGCATACTCTCCTCGCTGTATCCGATCGCGCTGGCGCTCCGGATAAAGCCTGTCGTCGCCATGCAGGGCGAGTGAGGCAAGCAAAATGATACAACTAACGATGGCTTTGAAGAACACGCTTCGCCAGCCGCGGCGCAGCGCCCTTTTGGGCGGGGCGATCGCCTTCGGCGTCGTCATCATCTCCCTGGCGGGCGGCTTCACCTCCGGCATGGAGGAGGCGGTCCAGAGCAACGTGACGCTCTTCTCGGCGGGCCACGTGCTCGTGTCGGGCATCGCGGCCAGCGAGTCGGGCCGCGCGCAGAACCGCATCAGCGATCCGGCCCTCGCCGCGAAAGTCAAGGAGATCCTGCCCGAGGCGGTCAGCGTCTCGCCGACGGCGCAGGCGCAGTCGACGGTGATCTTCGGCTCCAGGGAGCAGCAGCTGCGCCTCAGGGGCATCGACTGGAGCACGGACAGGCTCTACACCCAGAATCTCATCCTCGCCCAGGGCGACTGGACTTCGGCGGTCGGCGACAGGGCGATAATCCTCGGCGCGCAGTCGGCGCGGCGCTTCGGCCTGGGCTTGGGCGATTCGGTGATCGTCAGGCTCTCCACGATGTCGGGCCAGCAGAACGCCACCGAGTACAAGCTCGGCGCCGTCTACGACGACGCCGCCGCCGGCGGCATGACGACGGCCTTCGTGCCCCTCGGCGCCCTGCTCGAGGATTTGAACATGAAGGCCGGGCAGTACCAGTCGCTCGCGGTCTTCCTGCCGGACGCGGCGCGGGCCGACGCCGTCGCGGCGAAGCTCGCGGCGGGGCTCAAGGCGGCGGGATTCGAACTCAGGCAGGCGGCCGCCCGCGGGAATGCCGCATCGTCCGCGAGCGGCGGCGCCCAGTCGTCCGCGGCAGGCGCGGCGCGGCGCGCCCGGAGCGGCCAGGGCACCCAAAGCACCCAGGGCACCGGCGGTGCCGACTCAGGCGGCGCGACTTCGACCAGCTTCGACGGCATGGGTCAAGGCGGCGCGACTTCGGGCGGCTTTGGCGGCGTGGCCCCCGGCGGAGCGGCGTTCGGCGGCGCGGGACCTGGAAGTGGCTTGGGCGGCATGGGCGGAATGGCGTTCGGCGGCGCGCCGTTGGGCGGCGATTTCAGCCGCGGCCCCGCGATGGCCGCCGGCACCACCCTCTACAGGATATCCACCGTCACCGAACTCTCCGGCCAGATGGGCGCCGTCCTCGGCTCGGTGCGCTGGATCGGCGTGACGATCTTCGCCATAATGCTGGTGCTCACCGCGGCGGGCATCACCAACACCTACCGCATGGTGCTGATGGAGCGCACCAGGGAGATAGGCATGCTGCGCTGCATCGGCTTCAAGCGCCGGGACATCTTCCGGACCTTCATCTTCGAGGCCATCTTCATCGCGCTGGCGGGAAGCCTGGCGGGCATCGCCCTGAGCCTCCCCCTCGGCTTCGCGGCGCATCTCATCCCCTTCAACCCCTCGGGGAGCCTGGGCTCCGCCCTCTCGCGGGGCCGGCTGCTCTTCGCCCCGAGCCTCACTTCCTATGTTTTCGTCATAGCATGCGTAATGCTGGCATCGGTCGTCGCCGTATCCGGGCCCGCGAGGAAGGCCTCGCGGCTGCTTCCCGTGGAAGCCATGCGAACGACCGCCTAAGGAGAATGCGATGGAAAAGCGGTATGTAAAGGTTTTGCGCGCGACGGGCTTCCTCGTTCTTTTCGCGCTCGCGGCTTTCGGCGCCCAGGCCCAGGGCGGCCCGGGCAAGGGCGGCCCCGGCGGCGGCGGGGGCGGCTTCATGCCGCCTCCCGGCATGTTC
>JAJTBU010000257.1 GCA_021286735.1 bacterium | reverse complement strand
GACCGCATACACGAGGCCTTCGGCTTTAAGACCTGGCTCCATCCGCGGCAACGCGACCGACAGGGCCGTGCGCCCGCCCACGATGTAGGCATGGTGCGCCTCGAGACGCCTAAGTTCAGACCCCAGATGTTCGGAGGCGCGTGCTTCCTGGATATAGCGGCCTCCGCCAAGGTAAGGCTTGCCGTTTCTCATGCTTCCACTTCTCCCCTCATTTAATAAGCCCCGCGATACGCGGCACCAAGAGCGCCGTTTCGGGCACCAGTGTCACAATGACCATGCAGATAAAGCCCATGATGAAGTAAGGCATGAGAGCTTTTGTGAGCCTCTCAAGCGTCGTCTGCCCGACGGCGCAGGTGGCGTAGAGCACGACCCCCACAGGCGGCGTTATAAGGCCTATTGTCAGGTTGAGGATCATGATCACGGCGAAGTGGATGGGGTTCACGCCTGCTGATATGGCCACCGGCGCCAGTATGGGCGCGAAAAGAATGACCGCGGTCCCGGAATCCATCCACATGCCGATGATGATGAGAAGGAGGTTGAGGAGGAACAGCAGCACATACTTGTTGTGGGAGATGCTGAGAAGGAAGGTTGCTATCTGCTCGGGGATGCGTTCCGAGCCGAGGGCCCAAGAGTAGGAGGCCGCGAGCGAGATGATGAGAAAGAGCGTGGTGCTCGATTTCACTGTCGCCTCGAGGGCTTCGAGGATATCCTTGGGCTTCGCTTCCCGGTACACCCCGAATGCAGCGATAAGGGAGTAGACAACCGAAACGGCGGCCGCCTCGGTGGGCGTGAAAATGCCGCCCAGGATGCCTACGAGAAGAATGACCGGCATGCCGAGGGCCACAAGGCCTTCCGTCCATATTCTAAGCCTCGTCTTGTGGTCGTACTTAGTGGTCGTCTTGGGCAGATTGAGCTTCTTCCTCGCGAAGAAGATGTATGCGCACTGTGTGGCGCCAATCAGAAGGCCCGGAATCAAGCCGCCGAGGAGCACCGACCCCACGGACATGCTCATGATTCCGGAGTAAAGGATGGCGATCGAGCTGGGAGGAATAAGAGGGCTCTGCAGCGAGGATGCCGCGGTGAGCGCGCAGGAAAAGTCCCTGTCGTAGCCATTCTCCACCATCGAGTCGATCTCGATCTGGCCGAGGGCCGCCACGTCGGAGAGCGCGGCCCCCGAGATGCTCCCGAATATAGTGCTCTCCACCACGTTTACGTATGCGAGCCCGCCGCGCCAGCGGCCCACCATCAGGTTGACGAGGGCAAACAAACGCCTCGAGACGCCTCCCCTGATCATGATCTCCGCGCTTAGCATGAAAAAAGGCAGCGCAAGGAGCGTAAAGGAGTTGACGCCCGAGAACATCCGCAGAGGGACGACCACCAGGGCCATAGGGTTGCACATGAGAATAAAGCCCACCGAGGCTATGCCGATGGAGAACGCGATCGGCATGCCGAATAGCACGAGCACGACAAGTCCTAAGGTTGAAATCCAAAATGCAGTCACGTTCAGCTCCGTTTTGCCGCGAGAGCGGCGCTGATGATGTCGATGAAGAGGCCGATAAACTGGACCGAGTCCCACGATAATCGCAAGTTCGGGGATTACCATCTGGATTCCGAGCGCGGGCGCCATCTCGTGCGCCCACACGTTGGGGATGGATTTCAACGCCAAAACGAAAAGGAAACTGATGAAGGCGAAGGCTATGACTTTAAGGATGAACTCCGCAACCCAGTTGACCTTCGGGGAGAATTTTTCGATTACGGTCGTTACCCTGATATTTTCCCAATGACGGATCGTCGTGCCCGCATAGAGGTAGACCATCCAGACCAACATGAACTTCGCGAGTTCCTCCGACCAGACGATCGGATCCTTCAGCACATAGCGGAAAAACACGCTGCCCGCGATGAGGATAAAGTTGCACGCCATGATCGCATCGGTGAGATAGCGAACAATTCTTTCCACGAGAGCGAATAAGCCCCTCTCATTCATGAAATACTCCTTGCTGCTTCTTGATGAAAAATGCGGGAGCGCCAGTTTATCCGACGCTCCCCATCTTTCCTCCGCGGACTTATTTCACCGTGACGAGTATCTTGTCGACCGTGGCCGCGTTGATATTCTTCTTCAGCCAGTCGATGACGGGTTGCTGGGTCAGCTTCTTGAACGTGGCCTTTTCGGCGGCGTTGGGGTAGTAGATCTGCACACCGGCTTTCTGGAGCGCCTCGACGGCGAGGGAGTCGTTGGCCCTGGCAGTGCCGCGGGCTGCGTACTGCGCGATCACTCCGGCGTCAATCACTGCCTGCTGCAAGTCGGCGGGTAAAGCCTTGATCCACTTCTCGCTGGTCACAATCATGGCGGCGCCGAGGAGATGTTCGTCGACCGTGTAGAACTTCTGGACTTCCTGCAGCGATCCGCCGAGAATCGTGGCGGCCGAGTTCTCCTGACCGTCGACGACGCCGGTCTGGAGGGCGTTGTAGAGTTCGAGCCAGGCGATGGGCGTGGGGCTGGCTCCGAGGGCCTTCACCATCTCCATGTGGACGGGGATAGTCATGGTCCTGAGCTTCATGCCCTTGAGGTCCGCGGCGGTCTTGATCGTTTTCTTGTTGTTGGAGAAGCTTCTGAAACCGCCATTGTCGTAGATGGCGAGGACGCGGAAGCCGGAGTTTTTGGCCATGTCGTCGAAGAATGCCCTACCGATCGGCCCGTCCCATAGGGTGTAGGCGTCGAGCGCGCTGTCGAAGATGTAAGGGATCGAGAATACTTGGATGTCCTTGTAGAACGGAGCCATGGCGCCGTCGGCGGGAGTCGCGCCCTGGAGCGTGCCCTGGAGGATCTGCTGCATGTTTTCGTTCGCGTCCCCGAGGCGGCCGTAAGGATAGTTCTCGACAACGATCCGTCCTCCAGAGAGCTTCTCGAGGGCGCCCTTGAATGCGACCATGCCCGCGTAGGAGTGGTGCATGACCTGGAGATCACCGATCTTTATGTAGGGGGGATCGGTGAAAGCAAGCTTGAAGACGATCGGCTGCTCGGCGAAAAGCCCGACCGTGCACAGAAGCAACGCCACGGCAATCAGCGTGCGTTTCAGAGTTTTCATATGTGCCTCCTCTATATATTGCCCGCCCCCCAGGGGGCGGAACTCGCTAAACTAACTTACGGGGCTCCCTCAATGTGCCCCGAGCTTGATCCGCGCCTCTCACTTTATAAGGCCGAGGCTCGCCATGACCTTTCTGACGTTCGCGACCTCCTCCTCGGTCCCCTTCAAAAGCGGAGCCCTGGGGATACCGGCATCGACGCCGTAGAGCCTGAGCGCGTCCTTCCAGAGCGCCACAGGGTTGGTCCTGTTGTTCTGCCCCATGATCTTGAGGAGTGGATATATCTTCCGCTGCTGGGATGCGGCTTCCTGAATCTTGCCGGCCAGAAAGTCATCGATCATCTTCCGGATCTTGTCGCCGATCACGTGTGAAGCCCCAGAGATTACGCCGCCGATGCGCGCTTCGCCGCCCTGGGCGTAAGCCTCAAGGATCATCGTGTCATCGCCGTTGTAGATGATGAAGTCTTCGGGAGTCGCGTTGAGAAAGCCGGTGATCTGCTTCGGATTCAGCTCAGCTTCTTCCTTGATGCCGACTATGTTTTTGATCTTGGCAAGGCGGCCAACCGTGGCTGGATCGACGTTTGCGCCGACGAAGATCGGAATATTGTAGATGAGGATGTTGATCGACACTGACTCGGCCACGGCGCGGAAGTGCTGATACATCTCCTCCTGATTCGGCTTCGCGTAGAAGGGGGCCACGACCATCGCCGTCTTGAATCCGATCTCCTCCGCCCTCTTTGCCAACCTGATCGTCTCCATCGTCGAGGCGCATCCGACGCCCGCGATCATCGGTATCTTTTTTCCGAACTTCGCGAACATGACCTCGAAAAGTTTCGCACGCTCGTCGAAGGTCA
>JAJTBU010000256.1 GCA_021286735.1 bacterium | reverse complement strand
GCGCCTGCGCGGCGGACATCCTCTCGACCGCCGAGCGCACCGGCTGCCCCCTCGAGATCAACGGCTACGGCATGCGGAAGCGCAAGGTCGCCGCGCCCGCTGGACTGCGATCGCCCTACCCCCACGAGGAGTTCTGGCGCATGGCCTCGGGCTACGACATCAGCTGCGTGGTGAACTCCGACGCGCACCGCCCGGCCGACACCGCCGCCTGCCTGGCCGAGGGCCGGACGATCGCCGCCCGCCACGGCCTGACCGTGCTGGAATGTATCTCCATCTAGAATCTTCGCCACAAGTTCAAAAAACAGTGTTATTATAGTAGGCATGCCCCGCAATCCCGAACTCATGCGTTACAACATCGCGGAGATTTCGCGCGCCCTCGAAGGCGCCGACGCCGCGCTCATCGAAAATTTCCTCTATTCGCTCCTCACCCCCGCCGAGGCCGACGAGATGGCCAAGCGATGGGCCTTGGTCAAAGAGCTTTCGAGCGGCATGCCCCAGCGCAAGATCGCCGAAGAATTGGGGCTCTCCCTCTGCAAGATCACCCGCGGCTCCCGCGAGCTCAAGAAGGACGGCTCGACCTTCCGCGTCCTCCTCGACAGGCTCGAGGAAAGACGCAGGAAATAGCCAATGGCCGCATTCTTAATTTACTTATCGCCGCGAAAGTAAATAAAGGCAAACCCATACTATAGGCAGCGCGCCCAAACGAAGGTCGGAATCCTCACACCGCCGCGAAGCCGCGCTCCAGGTCGGCGATGATGTCGTCGATGTTCTCGAGGCCGATGGAGAGGCGCACGAGGTCGGGCGTGAGGCCGGAGGCGCGCTGCTGCTCCTCGGTGAGCTGGGAGTGCGAGGTGCTGGCCGGATGGAGGGCGAGGCTCTTGGCGTCGCCCACGTTGGCCAGGTGGGAGAAGAGCCGCAGCGCCTCGATGAACTTCTCGCCCGCCGGCCTTCCGCCCTTCACGCCGAAGACGACCATGCCGCCAGCGCCCTTTTTCAAAAGCTTCCGCGCCAGCTCGCGAGAGGGGTCGCCCTCGAGGCCGGGGTAGCGCACCCAGGCGGCCTTGGGGTGGTCCTTCAAGAATTTCGCCACCGCCAGGGCGTTCTGGACGTGGAGGGGCATGCGCACGTGGAGGCTCTCGATGCCCTGGAGGAATATCCAGGCGTTGTCCGGCGAGAGGCAGGCTCCTAGGTTCCTCAAGGGCACCGTGCGGGTGCGCAGGGCGAAGGCGATCTTCCGCAGCTCGGGCGGCAGGTCGACGGCCCAGCGGAGTCCGTGGTAGTTGGGATCGGGGCGGTTGAAAAGCGTGAACTTGGGATCGGACCAATCGAAGGTGCCGGCGTCCGTCGCTATGCCGCCGATCGCCGTGCCGTGGCCGCCAAGCCATTTGGTGAGGGAGTTGATCACGACGTCCGCGCCGTGCTCGATGGTCTTGAGCAGGTAGGGCGTGGTGAAGGTGCCATCGACGACGAGGGGCAAGTGGCGCTTCTTCGCGATCGCGGCGACGGCGTCGATGTCGGCCAGGTCCAGCACGGGGTTGCCGATCGACTCGAGATAGAGGAGCCTTGTCTTTTCGGTGATCGCGGCCTCGAAGGTCTCGGGCCTGAGGACGTCGGCGAACTTGGTCGTTATGCCCAGGTCGGGGAGGATGGCGTCGAACATCGTGTAGGTGCCGCCGTAGAGGTTGGAAGCGGAGACGATCTCGTCGCCGGCGCGGGCTATGGTGATCACGGCGTTGAAGATGGCGGCGGTGCCCGAGGCCACGGCCACGGAGGCGGCTCCGCCCTCGAGCTGGGTCACCCTCGCCTCGAGCACGGCGTTCGTCGGGTTGCCGAGGCGGGAATAGATGTTGCCGAATTCCTT
The DNA here is from genome assembly GCA_021286735.1 of bacterium. GTDB lineage: Bacteria > Spirochaetota > Spirochaetia > Treponematales > Rectinemataceae > JAJTBU01. The sequence goes on along the minus strand of JAJTBU010000256.1, from coordinate 2,106 downwards.
GAGGCCGAAGAGGTTGGCCGCGTGCTCGGCGCTCTTGAAAGTGAAGGAGGACGTCCGGTAGACAGGGACGCCGCGGGACAAGGTGGTCGGGTCGGGGCTGTGCCCGGCTTGTACGGCGATCGTCTCGAATGAGGGCTGCTTGTTCTGGGCCATCAGGGGCCTCCTAAAGGCACGCTGTCGTGCCGCGCCGCTGGGCGCTGGAGAGGGCGGCCGCCCTTTGGGCCGCCGCCTTAGGCGCTGCCCCGTCCTGGCCCGGCGTCGCGACGCGCGCCATTGACCGGCCGGGGCCGAGTCATGCTGCATACCATAGGATCAATCCTCCATCGCGCCGGAACGGCGAGCTCGCCAATACCACAACGTGGTATTGGCGACTTTGCATTAAAATAAAACCTCTGTCAAGCGAGAATTTCGACGTTTCCCTGAAAAGGACTGGGCACCCTTATCGCCGGCCTCGAGTCCGGGGGGCTCCGAGGGCGGAGAGGTCGTAGGGCGTCTCCTGGTAGACGCAGTAGTTGAGCCAGTTGGCGTAGAGGAGGTGGGCGTGGGCCCGCCAGGTCATCAGGGGCTCGCGCCTGGGATCGTCCCCGGGGAAGTAGTTGACCGGCGGGGCGATTGCGAGGCCCTTGGCGATGTCGCGGTCGTACTCGGCCTTGAGGGTGAGGCGGTCATACTCGGGGTGGCCCGTGACGAAGACGCGGCGTCCGTCGCGCGAAGCCGCGAGGTAGACGCCCGCCTCGGCCGAGTCCGCCAGGAGCTTGAGCTCGGGGACCGCGGCGACAGCGGCGGCGTCCACGCCGGTGTAGCGCGAGTGCGGCGCCAGGAATTCCTCATCGAAGCCCCGCAGGAGGGGCTCTTTTAGATCGAGGGCGCGGTGCCGGTACAGGCCGGACAGCTTGGCCAGCAGGGGTTTCTTCGCGATGCCGTAGTGGTGGTGGAGTCCGGCCTGGGCGCCCCAGCATATGTGGAGGGTCGACCAGACGTTGGTCGTCGACCAGTCCATCAGGCGGACGAGCTCGGGCCAGTAGTCCACCTCCTCGAAGGGCAAGGTCTCCACGGGCGCGCCGGTGATCACCAGGCCGTCGAAGCGCTCTTCCAGGATCTCGTCCAGCGGCTCGTAGAAGGCGTCGAGGTGCTCAGTCGGCGTGTTGGCGGACTCGTGGCTGGCCATGCGGATGAAGCGGATGTCCGTCTGGAGGGGGGAGTTGCCGATGAGCCTGAGGAGCTGGGCCTCGGTGATGATCTTGGTGGGCATCAGGTTGAGCACGGCGATGCGGAGCTCGCGGATGTCCTGGTGGAAGGCGCGCTCCTTGGTCATCACGAAGATATTCTCGTCTTCGAGCTGGCGGGCGGCGGGCAGGTTGTCGGGGATTCGTACGGGCATTGGACCTCCGATCGCGCTTGGCGCGAGGACTGCGGCCCGTCTTATGGAATGCGGGGGCCGCCTAGAGGGAGCCCCGTCCCGGTCCGGCGTCGCGACGCGCGCCATGGACCGGCCGGGGCATTTTCATGCTCCATACCATACTTGAGCGGGCGTTTTTTCGTTTCATCGGCGTCGAACCTCGCCTTTTCTTCAGATGTCTCAGGCCGCCGCCCTTCCGCAGGCGGCCGACCTTGGGATAAAGTGGTGTTACTATGCAGAATGACACCCCGGCTGTCAATACGCGCGGCGTGCCTGCGGCCGCGCCGCGGAGGACGAGAGTCCTCGACGCCCTCTCATCGGGGCGCTGCCTCTCCATCGAAATGGTTCCCCCGCCCCGGGGAGGCGACCTCGACTCCCTGATGGCGGCCGTGGAGACCATCATGCCTCATCGGCCCTCCTTCGTGTCGGTGACGGACCATCCGGGCGGCAGGGCTTGGGCCGATTCCGCCGAGGGCCCGCGGCGGGTCGCCCTGCGCACCAAGCCAGGAACCCTGGGCACCGCCGTGGCCCTGCGCGACGCCTTCGGCATAACGGCGGTCCCGCACATCGTCGGCGGCATGGCCGACCGGCTCGACGTGGAGGATCTCCTGATCGACCTGCACTACGCCAATTTCCGCGACGTTTTCGTGGTGATGGGGGACGACAGGTACGCGCCGGCCGCGCTGGCGGCCGGGGGCGCCGGCGCG
>JAJTBU010000255.1 GCA_021286735.1 bacterium | reverse complement strand
TTGGCTCCGTTGAGCAGCTTGTCGATAGCCGGATCCTCGATGGTCCTCAGGAGGCTTCCCTTCTTGGTGACGAAGTTGAAGACATAGGAGGCGTCGAACACGGGGTTTCCCCAGCCGACGAAATACATGGGAGAGGTCTTGTGGGAGAAGAGCGCTCCGTTGAAGGCGCCGAATTCGAGGATATTGAGCTCCACTTTGACCCCGACTTCGCCCAGGTACCCTGCGATAGCCTGCACGACCGCGCTGTCGTTGATGTAGCGTCCGCTGGTCGCGTCCAGCTTGATGCTGAATCCGTTGGGATAGCCGGCCTCGGCCAGAAGCTGGCGGGCTTTCTTCGGATCGAAGGGATAGGGCTTTACGTCGGACGTGAAGCCGAAATCGCTGGAAGTGAGCAGGGTGGTCGTTTCTTCGCTGGCCAGCCCGATCAGCCTGCTGATGATCGTCTTCTTGTCCACCGCGTAGTTGAGCGCCTGCCTGACCCGGACATCCTTGAGCGGGGAATCCTGGACGGCGTCCAATCCGACGAAAAGAACGCGGGTGCCGGTCACGGAGGCGAAACTGGCCTTGGGGTTGGCGTCGATCTGACTCTTGGCGGTGACGGGGGGGTCGACGATAAGGTCGGCCTTGCCGCCCAAAAGGGTGGCGACCCTGCTCGCCGCCGAACTCACGGTCTGGAACTCCACGTACTGGGCGGCGGCCGGAGCCTTCCAGTATTGATCGTTCCGCTTGAGCACGATCCTGTTGCCCCTGTCCCAGCGGACAAACTCATAAGGACCGGTCCCGACGGGCTCTTCGTTGAATTTCTGGGCTCCGACCTTCGCCCTGTAGGCGGGAGGAACTATCTGGAGTTCGGAGAAGTAATGGTCGGCGAGGGGGAAGGGCCGCTTGCCGATGATGCGCACCGTGAGCTTATCGATCACGTTGACTTTGTCGATCCAGTTGAGGTCGTTGGCCCTGGTGGACTTGTTCGCCGGATCGAAGATTTGGTCGATGGTATATTTCACCGCGTCGGCCGTCAGGGCTTCCCCATTGTGGAAGGTGACGCCGGGCCTTATGTGGAAGAGCCAGGAGGTATCGCTCTCCTTTACATAGCTCTCGGCCAGGGCCGGCACCGTCTGCCCGTCGGGGGTCTTGAGCAGAAGCGAATCGAAAATGTTGAGCGTCACGTTGTAGGCCGGAACCGTCCGGTTCGTCACAGGGTCCAGTCCCGTGGGCTCGGCGGACTGAATGACGACCAGGGGATCCTTCTCGCTGCCGGCCTGCGCGAAGATGCTGGCATTGACCCCGAAGAAGACCGCCAGGGCGACCATCATCGAAAAAAGACGAAGACTTGCACCGCTGCGACGTAGCATTCGACACCTCCTGCTGCATATAGATGCAGAATATGAAATGAAAACCGGTTTTGGAGAGAATTACCCTCGATACTGGTTCAGGACGACCCGGGCATTTTCGTTGACCTGACAATATCTCCAAGGAAAAGCGCTGTCAACAAGCATATATATGCAAATTTCCGACGCTTCTCGCCTTCTCCTCGAGTCGGCGCTATACTCCCCTCCTATGCGGAACTTTGAAATTTCGGAAGAGAGGCTGATAGACGATATCGGGGCAATAGCGGGATGGAGCGAATCCGATCCCGCCTCCGGCTATGACCGTCCTACCTTTTCCTCGTCCTGGGCATCCGCCCGCGAATACGTCGCCGACGAAGCCCGGCGCCTGGGCTGCTCGGTCAAGGCCGATCCCGCAGGCAACCTCCACGCGCGTCCTGCGGGGCTTTCCTGGGACGAGCCCGCCTGGCTCTGCGGCTCGCACATCGACACAGTCCCCAGCGGAGGCAAATACGACGGCGTCGTCGGCGTCGTCATAGCCCTCGAACTGCTGAGAACCCAGCCCGAAGCGCCGGTTGAGCTGGTCGTTTTCGCCGAGGAAGAAGGAACCACCCTCGGCATCGCCATGCTGGGCAGCCGTGCCTGGGCGGGAACCTTGCCCGCGGAACAGATCAAAACCTTGAGGAATCGCGCCGGAATCGATTTCGCCGGCGCGGGCGCGGCCTTCGGCGTCGCGCTCGACAAAATCGGCCCGGAAAGCTTCGGCTTTCCCCTGGACCGCTATAAAGGCTTGATCGAGGTCCATGTCGAGCAGGGCGCCGGCCTCTGGAAAAAAGGGCTGCCCGCCGCCGTCGTGACCACCGTCAACGGGAGGCGACAGTACTCGGGCGGCTTCAGGGGAGTCGCGAACCACGCCGGTTCCACGGCCATGGCCGACCGCCTCGACGCCCTCGCCGGAGCCGCCGAGTTCGTCCTCGGCCTCGAGGCTCTGGGAAAGGAATTCGATGCCCTTCGCTCCGGCTCGGTCCTGACAACAGGAGCCTTGACCATCGTCCCCAACGCCGTGAACGTCATTCCGGGAAAGGCCGACTTCATGCTCGACTTCCGCTCGCCCTCCAACGAACTCCTCGCTTCCGGTGACCGCTCGATCCGCCGACTCCTTTCCTCCATCGGCGGGAAACGCGGCCTGGAGGCCGGGATGGAATGCTTCGAAAACCTGCCTGCCCTGCCCTTCGACCCGGAACTCTGCGACCGCCTGCGCCAGGCCGGAGCCAAGCTGGGGATCCCCCTCCCCGACGCCTCCAGCGGAGCCCTGCACGACAGCGCCATCCTCGCCCCCTGCCTGCCCACGGCCATGCTCTTCGTGGCCAGCAAGGACGGCATCAGCCACAACCCCGCCGAGTTCAGCCGCCCCGAGGACATCGCCGCGGCGGCGCGCATCGTGGTCGCGGCGATCGCGCGAGGATGAGGTTCTTCGGCGACTCATACAAGTTCTGGCTGAACCTTCAGAACGAGCTGGATGTCCGGGAAGCGAGGAATAAGCTGGAAACCGTTCTCGAAACGATACCGCTTTGCGGCTGAGCCTCTCTAGATGATACGAATCGTTAGTTTAATAGGGTACGCCGGACTATTCAAAGCCAGACTGAGCCGCCGGTCCGGCGGCGCCTGATCAGCGGAACTGCTCGAAAACCTCGTCGATGCCCTTCTTCAACTTCCCGAGATAGAGTTCGTCCCTGACCTCATCTATGAACTGGAGACTGTCCTTCTCGGAGAAGAAGAGTCGGTAAGGCCGTACATCGAGCACGTCGCAGAGTTTTTGAAGCGTATCGAGGGATGGGAAGCGTCTTCCCGTCTCGATCTCGGTCACATAGTAAGCCGAGAGGGCGCACTTCTCCGCCAGGGCGGCCTGGGTCAAGCCCGCCTCTCCCCGCAGCTTTTTGAGGTTGCTTATGAAGATCGTCTGTATTTCATTCACCATGGCACCTGGTAGCCATAGTGTGCTCGATTTATTTCCTTGACAATTTTCTTAAAGAACATGTATAAGGTCTTATAGACTATCATTCGAAAACTAAGTTAACAAAGGACTAAGGAGAAAAAAATGAAACACTTGCGACGGACATTCATGCTAGTCGGTCTTGCAGTTTTAGCTATAATCTTTGTTTCGTGCACCCTCCCCCAGGGCGACCAGGAAGACCCAAATGGTCCTGTGGATTCCAACCTTCTCGGCCGCTGGCTCAGTGCGGCGGGCTCCAGCTTCGAGTTCAAGAGCGACAACACCCTCGCCGTCGTTCTGACCACTGGCGGCTCGCCGATTAGCTACAAATACGATGCCACCGGCGGCTCGGGGCATTATTGGGTCGCTGGAACTCCGAAGGCCGCAGCCCAGCCCTTCACCTACTCGATCGCTGGCTCCGCCCTCGCGCTCAAGTTCGCGGGCATCGATTACAGCCTCCTCAAAGAGGGGACAGCACTAAAGAGTGTCTATGCGGTTGGGCTTGCATTTACGCAGCCCAATATTGACACCGCGCAAGCCTACTACTGGAAAGACAATGTCCCCACAAAGCTGGAGACTCCGGCGGGGGCTACAAAGGGCGTTTATGCGCGGCACATGTATGCAGTGGGATCGACCACCTACATCACGCG
>JAJTBU010000254.1 GCA_021286735.1 bacterium | reverse complement strand
ATGAGACGGCGGCCACCGAGAGCCTGCCCATGTTCATGGCGACTTCCCCGCCGACGAGGACGTTGACCGGGATTATCTGGACGTAGGAGCCATACCAGGTGAGGTAGTTCGACATCAGGCTGACCGGTATCTGGATCGAGGCCAGTGGCCTGAAGCCGTAGAAGCCGCGCGAGGCCGTCGCGCGCAGGCCCGGGACGAAGAGCCCTCCCACCGAGTGGAGGTAGAGGTCGAGTTCGGTGCCCACGCGCGGGATCTCGCGGAGCTGCGTGTCCTTGCCCAGCTTCATCGCGCTGTAGAGCACCTCGCCGGTGGAGACTTCCTGTCCCACGTCGGCAATGACGATGAGCCCCGCCTCGCGGCTGTCGTCGAAGCCTTCGACGGTCGCCTTTTCGATGATGGCGTACTCGTCGCCCTTCCTGATGCCCATGTTGGCGCCCAGCTGGAGCCTCACCTTCGAGCCCGAGGAACTCAGTATCCGCGTGTTGATCTGGAATTGCGGGATGGAGCGGATCTCGTACTGGAGCTGGCTGGGGATCGAGTCGATGGCCGAGCTTATCGACTTGAACTGGTTCTGCTTGTCCGTGCCCGTGGTGCTCACCGACTTGATCGCGATCACGGATCCGCCGCTTGCCGCGTCGATGAAGGTGGCGTTGGTCTTGAGCGTCGTCTCCCACTGCAGGTTCTTCGTGTTGTAGAAGGAGTTGAACTCGGTGACGACGGGCGCCACCACGATGAAGGCTCCGACCAGCTTGTTGAACTCGGCCTCGGTGAGGAAGGCTTCGCCGAACTGGTACTTCTCGGGCATCACGAAGGTCTTCTGCTTGGCCTGCTTCAAAATCTCGATGAAGCGGTCGAGCCCCCCCGCCGAGAGGCGCTGGCTCACGCCGAGTATGGTGAAGCGCCCCAGGTCCGAGAATACCTTCTGTATCTGGCCGTCGATCGATGCCAGGGCCTGGGTGGGGATGCTCCATCCGTAGTAGCCCAGGGCGAAGATGGCGATGTCCTGTTTCTCGCTGACGACGGGCTGGGCGGGCAGCATGGCCGCGGCGGCGAAGGCCAGCAAGAGCGCCAATCCGATCACCAAGGTTGGTCTGTGCATGATCTCTCCTCGATCGTTCATCGTTTGGCGTTAAGTGTAGTGCGGGAGGCTCCGCGATTCAAACGGAAAATGACCGGACGGGGTCGATCGCCGCTCGGCGGGCGCGCGGCGATCGGCGGCGGCGCGGCAGGCGTTCGTGCCGCCGCGGCCTCAAGCCAGGTAGTCGGTCTTGATGGCGCTCATCGACTTGAAAAGATTGCGTTTCGCGGCGCTCGAGCCGCCGGTGAGGTTCTCGATCAACTTCCGCGTGGTCTTGCGCGCGCCCTGCAGGTTGAACTCGCAGGTGCAGGTGTGGGAGGCCAAGCCGAGTTCCCGGGCGCAGGCGATCACCTGGCGCTCCTCGCAGAGGGCGAGGGGGCGGATCACGGTGAGGGGGTAGTTGTCGTACTTCATGACGGGAGGCATGGTGGCGAACTCGCCCTTGCGCAGCATGTTCATGAAGAGGGTCTCGAGGATGTCGTCCATGTGGTGGCCGAGGGCGAGCTTGTTGAAGCCGTTGGCTCGCGCGTAGCGCGAGAGCTCGGTTCGGCGCTGGGTGGCGCACCAGTAGCAGTTCATGCGCTCGCCCGGCTTCAGGCGCCCGACGACCGGCACCTCGATGCGGGTGTAGGGGACGCCCCATTCCGCCATCCGCGCCGCTACCCAGGAGTCGTCGACCTCGCCCAGGTCGGAAGCGATGAAGCAGGCTTCCAGCTCGAAGGGGACCTCCCACCATTTCCTCTTGATCGCGAGGTCGCGGACCAGGCAGCTGGAATCCTTGCCGCCCGAGACGCCCACGAGGATGCGGTCGCCGGGCTCTATCATCGCGTAGCGCCGCAACGCTATCTCGATGAATTTGGCGAGGGTGGTCTCGGCGTTCTTCACGGCTCGCCCGCCCCTTCGCCGGCCGCCCCCGAAGGGCGCGCCGGTTTTGCGCCACGGCGCTTTGCGAGCGCGGCCTCGAGCTCGGGCTTGGAGAAGGCGTAGGTCGAGGAGCAGTAGTGGCAGTGCGTCTCGAGGGGCCAGGGGCCGCGCTCGAGGATGTCGGCGACGATCGCTGCGTCCAGGTGCGCGATGTGCTCGATAAAGCGCGCGCCCGAGCAGGGGCAGTCGAAGGCGAATCCCGCCTCGGCCGTCCGCGCTGCGCCCAGGCCGCCGAAGATCGCGGCGACGAGGCCGTCCCTGGTGCCGCCCTCCGAGAACCAGAGGCCCAGGGGAGGCAGGGAGGCGAGGGCGCTCTCCACCGAGGCGACGAAGGCATCCTCGGCGCCCGGCAGGGACTGGAGGAGGAGGGCCCCCGCCCCGTGGGGGATGCCTTCCTTCGAGAAATAGACGCCCGAGTCGATCGCGGTGCGGGTCTGCTCGGACTCGTAGAAATAGTGGACGAGGTCCTTGTTGAGATTGCCGGCGCGCAGGGCCACGGAGCCGACGAAGGGCTTGGAGTCGCCTTCGATGCGCGTGACCGTGAGGGCGCCGGGGCCGAAGAGGTCGACGGTCGATTCGGCGGCCAGGGCTTCGGCGGGGAGGGGGAGCCTGAAGAGCCTGCCCCTGGCGCCGATCGCGCCCGTGGGGAGCCGCATGCCCTCGGCGCTCATGCCTTCGGCGGGGCCTGAACCATCGATCCTGAGCATCAGGCTCCCCGGGTCCTTGAGAAGGGCGGCCATCAGGCCGGCGCAGAGCAGGCCCTTGCCGAGGAGGAGGGTCTCGAGCGGGCCGAGCCCGTGGTTGGCGCGGGCCTGGCAGACCGCCCTCGAGCCATGGATGAGGACCCCGCGCATCTGGATCGCGCCGCCGACCGGGCCGAGGGAGAACCAGGTGACGCCGTCGGGGGCGAGCGTCGAGAGGTGGCGCTCGAGCGCCGGGTCGTTGAGAGCCTTCCGTATCATGAGCGGACTGTACGCGCTTTGCGGCGCAAAGGTCAAGTTCGCCGCGCCGACGGCCTGGCGCCCTCACCTCAGCGCCGGCGTTTCGATATTGACGGAGTGCGCCAGGCCCACTATCCTGACCGGCAGACGCTCCGAGTCGTGGCCCCCTTTCGGGGGCGAGCCCTGTCAGGGAAGCCTTCGGCATCGGTCGGCGCGGCGCCCAAAAACGCCGCTCCTCCCGGGGCCATGGCGCACGACCGAGACCCCTGCCGCTCGGGCGGCGGGAGTCGAGGGTCGGGAAGGAAACTTGCCGGCCTCCCGCATTTGGAAAGGAGTCACCTATGGGAACCTCACATCGAACCGCGGTGGCCGCGGCGGCGCTTCTGCTCGCCCTCGCAGTCCCTGCTTTCGCGCAGGGCGCGAAGGCGGCGAATCCCCAGCGCATCATCCTGGCCACGACCACGAGCACCGAGCAGTCGGGACTTCTCGGCTACATGCTGCCCGTCTTCGAGAGGAAGACAGGCTACAAGGTCGACGTCGTGGCGGTGGGCACGGGAGCCTCCCTCAAGATCGGCGAAAAAGGCGACTGCGACATCGTCCTGGTGCACGCCAGGGCCCTGGAGGACGCTTTCATGGCGGCCGGCTGGGGCGCCGAGCGCAGGGACGTCATGTACAACGACTTCATCGTCCTGGGGCCCAAGGACGACCCCGCCGGGCTCGCCAAGGCCAAGAACGCCAAGGAAGCCTTCGGGACCATCGCCGGGAAAAAAGCGACCTTCGTGTCGCGCGGCGACAATTCGGGCACCCACGTAAAGGAAAAGGACGTCTGGAAGGTGGCGGGCCTGGCTCCCTCGGGCTCCTGGTACAAGGAGGCCGGCCAGGGCATGTCCCAGGTGATCCAGATGGCGGCGCAGCTCGGCGGCTATACCCTCGCCGACCGCGCCACCTGGCTCGCGGTGAACAAGACGGCGCCCGGCCTCGACATCGTCTACCAGGGCGATCCCGCCCTCCTCAACCCCTACGGCATCATAGCCGTCAACCCC
>JAJTBU010000253.1 GCA_021286735.1 bacterium | reverse complement strand
GTGGCCTTCTCCGCGCCCTCGCGCTCGATGATGGCGATCGCCGCGTCGAGTATCCTGTCGCGGGTTGAGCCCGCCGGGGTCCCTTTCGACGCGAAGGCTTCCTCGGCCCTCGCCCTCGGATCCCCGCTCATCGCGATGCCCCCTTCGTGGCGGCCTCGACGAAAGCCTCGCTCAGGGTCCACAGCCGGTCCGCGGCCTCCGGGTCCAGGGCGCGGCGCGAGGGCGCGAGTTCCTGCTTGTCCTTCCAGTAGAGCCCCGTCTTCCCCCGCAGGGCGGGTTCGGCGACCAGCCAGGCGATCGCCTCGGCGGGGACGGCGGGGCTCGTGCCGAAGCGGCGCCGCCAATTCCAGAACAGGCTGCCCACGCTCAATCCCTGCTTGAGCCCCATCTCGGTGTTGACGAGCCCCGGGTCGGCGCTGAAGGCCGTGAGCGCCCCGCCCGCGCGCCTGGCCAGCCCGGCGGTGAAGAGGGCGTTGGCGAGCTTGGACTGCTCGTAGGCGCGGATGCCGATATAGGGGCGGCGCGGGGTGGCGCCGCGCAGGTATCCTTCCAGCGTTTTCCAGGCTATGCGCCCGTAGTAGTGCGAGGCGGAGGAAACCGTCACCACCCTGGCGTCGGGGGCTTTCGCGAGGAGGGGGAGGAGCCTCGTCGTCAGGCAGAAGTGGGCGAGGTGGTTCACGGCGAACTGCATCTCGCAGCCGTCGAGGCTCAAGGCGCGGCGGTCCGAGTAGAAGCCGGCGCAGTTCACCACGGCGTCGAGCTTTGGCAGCGCTTTCGTGCCGGCGACGAGCCCGGCGGCGTAGTCAGCGACCGCCCGCAGCGAGGAGAGATCGAGGAGGTCGTAGCGCGCGCCGCCATCGCTGGCGCAGGCCTCGGCGGCGGCGATCACCGCCGCCCGCGCTCTTTCGGCGCGCGCCGGATCACGGCCTATGCCGACGACCATCGCTCCGCGCGCCGCCAGGGCGCAGGCGGTCGCCAAGCCGATGCCCGAAGTGGCTCCCGTGACCAGGCAGGTCTTGCCGCGGAGGGGAATCGCGTCGTCTTCCTTCATTCGTTCCATGCCGATAGCCTACGCCCGCCGCGGGCGCGCTGTCAATCGTTTAAAACAAATTTTTCAAACAACCGTTTGACAAGATCGGCAAAACGTGATCATATAAACATACGTTTGAAACATTTGTTTGCCGGCGAGGCGATGGCCTCGTCCCTGGCAAGAGAGGAGAACCTATGCATGGTATGACGCCGGCCGGGCGCGCAAGGCCACGGGCTGTCGTGACCGGGGCGAGCCAGGGGCTGGGCCGGGCCTTCGCGGCCTGCCTCGCCGAACGGGGCTACGATCTCGTCCTCGCGGCCCTGCCGGGCACCGGCCTCCCCGCCCTCGCGGAGACGCTGCGATCTCGGGGAGTCCGCGCCGCGGCCGTCGAGTGCGACCTCGCGGCCGAGGAAGGGCGCGCGGGCCTGCTGGCGGCCGCGAGAGAAGGCGGCGCCCCCCTTTCCCTCCTCGTCAACAACGTGGGCGTGGGCGCCAACGGACTCTTCGACCGCCTGCCCTACGAGGCGACCAAGGCCGCCCTCGACATCAACCTGGGCGCGACCCTCGCCATAACCTATGGCCTCGTCCCCTCGCTCGCCGCCGCCCCCGGCGCCCAAATCATCACCGTGGCGAGCCTCGCCGCCTTCTATCCGATGCCCCTCTTCGCCGTGTACTCGTCGAGCAAGGCCTTTCTCCTGAACTGGAGCCTAGCGCTCCGGCACGAACTCGCGTCCCTGGGCATCGGCGTCACCGTGCTCGCCCCCGGAGGCATGTACACCAGCGAGGAGATCCGGCAGAAGGTCCGCTCGCAGGGCTTGGGAGGCCGGCTCTCCACGATGGAGCCCGGCGAGGTGGCCGACTTCGCCCTCCGGGCGGCCGCGCGCGGGAAGGCGGTGGCCATCCCCGGCGCTTTCAACAAGTTCCTGTGGTTCGCCGGCAGCCACGCGCCCAAGGATTTCGTCGCCGCCTCCATCCTCGCGCGGTGGAGGCGCGCGATGTCGCGGCTGCCCGGCACCGAGGGCACCTGCTCGCGCGCGTCTTGAAAAGCGCGGGAAAGCGTTCTATCCTGGAAGTCCGGGCGCCGGGACGCCGGGGCGGCCTCGCGAGACGCCGCCCTTCCCGCACGCCACGATACGACGAGGAGTACGCAATGTCCGACACGATGGGATACGGGACCTTCGAGGCGGCGGCCGCCAAGAGCGCGGCCATCGAGGCCGATCTCCCCCTCCACCCCGAACGCTACCGCGTCCTTACGGGCGACCGCCCGACGGGCCGCCTCCACATAGGCCACCTCTTCGGATCGCTCCAGAACCGCGTCAGGCTGGCGAACCTCGGCGTGACCACCTACATCGTCATCGCCGACTACCAGGTGCTCACCGACCGCGAGACCTTCGAGGCCATCGCGGAGAACACGCGCGAGCTCACCATCGATTACCTCGCCGTCGGCATCAAGCCGAGCGAGCGGGTCCACATCTTCCCGCACAGCCACGTGCCCGAGCTCAACCAGCTCCTCCTGCCCTTCCTCACCCTGGTGACCAACGCGGAGCTGAACCGCAACCCGACCGTAAAGGAGGAGATCGCCGCCTCCGGCATGAGGAACATCACGGCCGGCATGTACACCTACCCGGTGCACCAGGCGGCGGACATCCTCTTCTGCAAGGGCAACACCGTGCCCGTGGGCAAGGACCAGCTGCCCCACCTCGAGCTGACGCGCGTCATCGCCCGCCGCTTCAACGAGCGCTTCGCCGCCGGCGTGCCCGTCTTCCCCGAGCCCCAGGCCCTCCTCTCCGCCGCCCCTACCCTCCTGGGCCTCGACGGCAACCAGAAGATGAGCAAGAGCCGGGGCAACGCCATTATGCTCTGCGCCACGGCGGACGAGACCGCGGCCCTGATAAAGAAGGCCAAGACCGACGCCGACCGGAACATCGCCTACGATCCGGAAAAGCGCCCGGAAGTCTCCAACCTCCTCCTCATCGCCTCGCTCTGCACGGGCGAAAAGCCGGCCGACATCGCGGCTCGCATCGGCGACCAGGGGGCGGGCGCCCTCAAACGGACGGTCACCGAGACCCTGAACGAGTTCCTGCGCCCCATCAGGGCCGAGCGCGCCCGCCTGGAGGCCGACCCCGCCTACATAAGGTCCGTCCTCCTGTCCGGCATCGAGAGCGCCCGCGCGGTCGCGATCGACACGCTGCGCGAAGTCCGCGCCGCCATGCACATGGAACTATGAAAGAGATAACCCCCCAGCTGACGGAAGCGCTCGCGGCGCACTTCGCCGCGTCCGTGCCGAGGGGGGAAGCCTATCCCGCCGCGACTTGCGGAGAACTCACCCGCATCGTCGCGGAGCTGTCCTGCCTCAACCGGGACTACCTGCTCTTCTTCCGCGGCCAGACGAGGGATTTCAGGAACAAGGCAGGCGCGAGCACGCTCTATCCCTCGATCTACCGGAAAAACCTCCTCGCGCGATCGAGGCTGACCGATGAGTTCGCCCGCCTCGCGGAACTCTCCGCCCTTCTCGTGGAGGAAGCCAAAAAGCTTGACCGGAAGTCGGCGGACGACCTGCGCAGGCGCACCTATATCCAGTGGTCCATCCTCCAGCACTACCAGGTCTGCGAGACCCCCCTCCTGGACCTGACCCAGTCCCTGCGGGCGGCCTGCTCCTTCGCCCAGGCCCCCGCCCCGGGAGAGCCCGCGGGACTCCGCTCCGTCGGCTACGTCTATGTCCTCGGCCTGCCCTACCTGCCCAACGGCATCTCCATCAACTCCGAGCAGGAGGTGCTCAACGTCCGCCTCCTCTCGACCTGCCCGACCCTCGCCAAGCGGACCTATTTCCAGGAGGGTTTCCTGGCCGGCACCCCCGACCTCACCGACAACTACGACGACAAGAACGAGCTGGACTTCAACCGGCGCCTGGTGGCCAAATTCGCCATACCCTGCGGCGACGAGTTCTGGGACGGCGGCC
>JAJTBU010000252.1 GCA_021286735.1 bacterium | reverse complement strand
ACGAAGGGGCCCGGCGCTTCGCGAGCCTCGGGGAGGCCCTCGCGGGGCAGGCGCTGTCCGCCGGATTCTCGCGGCGGATCGGCGAGCGCCGCAAGGGATTTTCCGTGCCGCTGCGCGATTTCGCGGCCGATGTCGGCAGCAGGCCCGCGGCTCCGGTCGCCTTCGTCTTCGGCAACGAGAAGGACGGCCTCACCGATCGGGAACTCGGCCTCTGCAGCCTGGCGGTCCACATCCCCACCTCCGACGCCTTTCCTTCCCTCAACGTCGCCCAGGCGGTCCAGGTGGCCTGCTACGAATTCTTCGCGGCCCGGGGCGGCGAGGCGAAAACCCCGGCCCGCCTTCCCCTCGTGCCGGCGAGCCGGGCGGAGATCGACGCCCAGGTGTCGGAGATCGTCGACGCCCTCGCCGCCGTAGGCTTCTTCAACAAGAGCGACGACTCGCACGTCCACGGCTTCCTGCGCGATCTCTGCGAACGGGGCGCGGCGACGGCGAACGAGGTCGCCTACCTGCGGAAGCTCTTCCTCAAAGCCGCGGCCTTGGCGTCGCGGCCTTCGCGCCCCGGAACATGAACATGATGTCGTCGGCGCCGATCGTCCCTTCCTGGACATTCGCGCAGGCGCGGTTCAGGACCGATTTGAGCTCCCTGACGTTGCCGGGCCAATCGTAATCGGCGAGCTTCTCGAAAGCCCCCCGGGACAGGCTGCAGGCTCCCCTTCCCGCTTCCCTGCAAAAGTGCTCCGCGAGGTCGGGCACGTCCTCCAGCCGCTCCCGCAGCGAGGGCAGCCGTATCGGGAGGTCGGAGATCCGGAAAAACAGATCGGACCTGAACCGCCCCTCCGCCACCCAGCGCTCGATCTCCTCGCAGGTGGCGCTCACGAGGCGGAAATCCGAGGTCTCGGATTTTTCGGCGCCGAGCCGCAGGAATTCTCCGGTTTCCAGGGCGCGGAGGAGCTTGGGCTGCACCGCCAGGGACATGGAGCCGATCTCGTCGAGAAAGAGCGTTCCCTTCGAGGCTCTGCACAGGGCGCCCCTGCGCTGGACCGCGTCGGTGAAGGCGCCCCTCTCGGCGCCGAAGAGCTCGCTCTCCGCGAGCCCGTCGGGCAGGGCCGAGCAATTGAGCGCCACGAAGGGGTTCGCCCTGCGCGAGGAGTACTCGTGCAGCGCCCGGGCGACGATTTCCTTCCCCGTGCCGGTTTCCCCGAGGATGAGCACCGAATGGCGCGATTCGGCGTATTTGCTCACCAAGGCCACCACCCGGCGGATGGAGTTGCTCCTGCCGATGAAGAGCGAGGCGCGCCTCCGGGCCTCGGCGGCGAGCCGCTCCGCCTCCCCCGCGATCGCGGACTGCAGCACGGCCAGGTCGCCGCGCTGGACTAGAACCCCGGGCGGGGAGGAAGTGAGTTCCGCGTCCTCCTCTCCGGCGAGCAGGACGATTGGGCAGGAAAAATGGCTTGAGAGCGTCCTCAGCAGCGCCTGCAGCCGGACTTTCTCCACCGGGGGGCTGCCCATGATCACCGCGTAGGGCTTGAGCCCGTCGGCACCCATCCTGGCAAGCTCGGCGAGAGAGGCTGCCATGGTCACCTCGAAAGCCCCTTGGAGCTGACAGATGACCTTCTTGATCCGCTGACTGTCCATATCCCAGTAAGCGATCGATCTCATGCGACCATTATTAAAGAATATTAAAAGCTGGCGATAGCTCACCCCACGTGCAATGCCATGTAGACAATCATCTATAGTTGACGAGGCGGCTTCTAGATATTGGCTTAAAAGCGGGCGGCGCGGACCGTCGCCCTCAGCGCCGCCCGGCGAACAGCTCGACGATGCCCGCCTCGTAGACGAAAATCCCCGACTTCGTGTAGCGCATGTGGCGCGGTATCCAGAGTTCTCCGTCCTTCACAAGCGAGCCCACGACGACCATGTCGGGGGAGGCTTTCTGGAGCGCGCGCATGATCAGCGGCTCGTTCGCCTCGCCGTAATCCCCCGTCGAGCGGCCGACGACGCGCAGCTCCGGAAATGTCGAGCGGAGGTGAAGCTCAGCTCGCTGGAGGGCCGGGAGCGCGCCGCCAACCAGGAAGACCGAGCCGCGCCGCTGTTCGAGCGCCGAGAGAAGGATGGCGAGCACCTTGAGCGGCGAGTAGGCCTGGACTGGATGTGGGTCGTCCGCGGGCGGGCCAAAGTAGGACAGGTACTCCCGGCGCCGCGTCCCGATGGGGATGGAGCGCGCGAAGGCCGCCGTCCCGCCGGCCTTCGCGGCGAGCTTGGCGACCGATTCGGCGGCAGGAAGGGCCAGGTCGGCGCTGGCTACCATGGAGGCGTACTCGCCCGATCGCTGGGCCGCCCGGAACTCGGGCTGGCGGAGAAAGACGACCTGGTGGTTGGCGTCGTCGTCCCAGGCCGAGGCGAGAGCCGCGATCTGCTTTTCCGAAGGGAAGTCGAGGCGCAGGCCGCCGGCCTTCGCGCTGGCTATTTCGATGCTGTCCATGAAGCCCGTTCCATGAGGATCGTCTTGACGGCCGCGATCGCGTAGAGCGCGGCGGTCTCGGTCCGGAGGATCGCCCCGTCGAAATGCACGGCGCGGAACCCCATCGCCGCGAAGGCTTCGGTCTCCTCGGGGGCGAATCCGCCCTCGGGGCCGATGAGCAGCGCGGTCGGCCGAGGCTCCCCCGCACAATACTCGTGCAGGCTCTTCTCCGCAAGTGGCCGCTCGTGGAACATGAGGCAGAGCGAAGCCTCCGGCGCGAATCCCTCGCTGGCGAGCGCCGCGGGGAGGGTCGCCATCGTCGAGGCGGGGAGGATCCTGGTCCTGACCGCCGAGCCCGACTGCTGGAGCGCTTCCCGGACGATGGCGCGCCGGCGCTCGAGCTTGTCGGCGATCTCTTTCTCGCCCCGCTCGCGGACCACGCAGTACCGCGTCTGGAGGGGGAAGACGGCCTCGACGCCCGCCTCCACCGCCTGCCGGATGATGAGATCGAGCTTGGGGCCCTTGGGAAGGCACTGGATCAGGGCGATGCGCGGGAAACCGGCGCTTTCCGCGGCCGCTTCCGAGGTCGCCGAAGCCGGGAGAACGGATCCCGCGATGGGCGAAAGGGCGATCACCGCGGCGCCGGGGGCGTCCTCCTCGATCGTGCACGAATAGGCATGCCCTTCGCCGTCGATGGCGGGAAAAGCGTCGCCGCGGCCGAGCCTGAGCACTTTGAGGAGATAGCGCGAGGTCTTCGCGTCGAGCGCGAAGCGCGCGTCGCCGGATCGGTCGCCGGGCAGGACGAGCTGGCGCACCCTGGCTCCTCTAGCGCGAAGCCGGGGCGGCGGGCGTGGCGGCCTGGGCCGTCGCGGAAGCCTGGGCGGTCGCCCCCGGCGCCCTCGCCTGGATCAGGGTCTTGCTGTCGCGCAGCGTCGCGTCGAAGTCGGGGCTAAGGAGAGCGTCGATGGCTTTTTGAAGCTGGGCGTCGTATTCCAGGTCGTAGACGCGCGCCGGCTTGGTCCGCTCGAGTTCGTCGCGCAGCAGCATCTCGACGTAGCGCGGGGGAAGATTGAACCCCGAAGCCACGATCTCCTTCGCCTTGGCCGCCCGCGCGTCCGCCCCCGCGCCGGGGCTCGTCTTGGCGAAATCGGCCACGAGTCCCGAATCGTAGAGGCGCTCGAGTTCCTTGAGCTGGGCGTCGGAGAACACCCAGTCCGGCACCGCGATGTCCGGCTCGATGCCCGTCTTGTCGATATTGACGCCGGAGGGCGTGTAGTAGCGGGCCATCGTCAGCTTGAAGCCCGTCGTGTCGAGGGGGAATATCTGCTGCACCGATCCCTTGCCGTAGGATTTCTCGCCGACGAGGAGGGCGCGCTTCTGGTCCTTCATCGCTCCCGAGAATATTTCCGAAGCTGAGGCCGATCCCCTGTTGATGAGGACGACCATCTTGATGGACGCCGGGATGGTGAGGGCGGCGTTCGCCTTGTACTCGGCGTTCTCCTGGCTGTTGCGGCCCCTGGTCGAAACGATCATGCCCGAGGAGAG
>JAJTBU010000251.1 GCA_021286735.1 bacterium | reverse complement strand
CTGGAACATTGGATCCTGGTTTCGACACACGTACCCCCGCATCAGGATCCGAATCGGGGAAATGCGCTCCGAACTTATATCCCAACCCCGCTTGAAAGTCAACTCGTCGGCGCGCCGCCGACGCGGAGCCCGGTTGAGTTTTATCCTCTTGCCGTATAGTATCTTCCCGATGACTCCCCTTCCCAAGAACGCCCTCATGCTCGCGCCCATGGTCGGCATCACGAATCGGGCCTTCAGGACCCTGGTCGCCGAGCTTGGCGGCCCCGACCGCTACGTCACCGAGATGGCGAGCGCCGAGGCCTTCTACTCCCACGCCCAGTACGAGGACTGCTACACCGACGCCCGCCCGGCGCCGGCGGCGACCTCGGTGCAGTTCTACGCCCGATCCGAGGCCGCCATGGAAGCCGCCTGCCGCGAGCTGGGCAGGCGCGACGAGGCGCTGCGCCCCGACGGCATCGACCTCAACTTCGGCTGCTCCGCGCCCCACATCAGGAAGTCGGGCGGAGGCTCGGCCTGGAGCGAGGACCCCGAGGGCGCGGCGGCCCTGGTGGCGGCGGCGAGGTCGGCCTGGCCCGGCACCCTCTCGGCCAAGCTCAGGATGGGACCCGACGACGACTACCCCAGGCTCCTGGACTTCTGCGCCGGCCTCGCCGCCGCCGGCCTGGATTTCATAACCCTGCACCCGCGCACCGACAGCCAGAAATTCAAGCGTAGAGCGCGGCACGACATCACCGCCAGGCTCGCGCGCGACCTGGCCATCCCGGTGGTCGCCAACGGCGACATCGGAAGCGCCGAAGCCGCGCGAGGGCTCTTCGCGGGGGGCGCAGGCGCCGTCATGCTCGGCCGCGAGGCCGTGCGCAGGCCCTGGATATTCGCCGTCCTGCGCGCGGAGCTGTCCGGCGCGGAGCCGCTCGCCGGCCGCCCGATCGACCGCCTTTCGGTCGCCGGTCAACCGCTCGATCGGCTCGCGGTCGCCCTGCGCTTCCTCGAACTCGACGCCGCCTTCCTGCCCGAGAAGTGGCAGCTCGAAACCGCCCGCCGCTTCTTCGACTACTACTGCGAGCCCCTCTCCTTCGCCCACCACATAAAGTACAGGACGATGAACTCGCCCTCGCTCGGCGCGATGCGCTCGACGCTGGAGGAATACTTCGGCCAAGTGCCCGCCGACCTCGCGATCGCCGATCGCGAGATCGCCTATCGTTAGATATCGTTCCGCGGTTGACTTTATACAATTTTACAAATATAGTTATTGTGTAAAATTGCTACCATTGCAGGAGCGAAAAACAATGGCACAGACGATAGCGCAGATGTTCGTGGAAAAAGTCCGGGAGCAGCCCGACGCGGTCGCGCAACTATCGAAGGACAAGCAGGGAATCTTCCAGCCGATTTCGTACAACGGCCTCCTGAGGAATGTCGAAGCCTTCGCGGCCGGGTTGGCGAGCTTGGGGGCGAGGCGCGGCGACAGGATCGGACTGATCTCCGACAACCGCCAGGAGTGGCTGGCCTCGGATCTGGCCATCGTCGGCATGGGCGCCGCCGACGTTCCCCGCGGCTGCGACGCCACCCCGAAGGAGATCAGCTACATACTCTCCTGGAGCGGCTGCGAACTCGTCATCCTCGAGAACGACAAACAGCTGGAGAAGGTGTTGGGCCAGAAGGATGCCATGCCCCTCCTCAAGGCCGCCATCCTCTTCGATCCCCCGCAGGCGGAGATCGCGGCCAAGGCCGAGGCGGCCGGCCTCACGCTCCACGCCTTCCAGGACATCGTCGCGCGCGGCGCGGAAGCCGAGCTGAGGCAGCCAGGTTTCTACCTCGAGGAAGTCCGGAAAGGCGCCAGCGGCGACGTGGCCACCATCATCTACACCTCGGGCACGACCGGCGATCCCAAGGGCGTCATGCTCAGCCACGGCAACTTCCTCCATCAGACGCGCTGCTTCCCCGAGAAATTCGGCCTCAAGACCGGCCATATCTTCCTTTCGGTGCTGCCGGTCTGGCACTCCTTCGAGCGCGTCGTCCAGTACGTCATCCTCCAGGGCGGGGCCGCGGTCGCCTATTCCAAGCCGATCGGCTCGATACTCCTGGCCGACATGCAGGCGATCCAGCCGCACTGGTTCCCCTCGGTGCCGCGCATCTGGGAATCGATCATGGACGGCATCAACAAGAACCTGCGGCAGATGAGCCCCCTCCTGCGCAGCCTCTTCTCCTTCTTCATCGGCGTCGGCGAGAGCCGCAGCTATTTCCGCAACCATCTCTTGGGGCGGGTGCCCGAGTTCACGCCCCGCTCGCGCGTGCTCGAGATCGCCTCGTCGATCATTCCCTTCATCCTCCTGGAGCCGGTATGGAAGATCGGCGACCTGATCTTCTTCAAGCGCATCAAAGCCAAGCTCGGCAAGCGCTTCCTCTGCGGCATCTCGGGCGGCGGCGCCCTGCCCGGCCAGGTCGACCGCTTCTTCGACGCGATCGGCATCCTCATCCTGGAGGGCTACGGCCTCACCGAGACGGCCCCCATCATAGCGGTGCGCGAGCGCAGGCATCCCGTGCTCGGCACGGTGGGGCCCGCCATCGAGGACACCGAAATCCGCATCCTCGACGACAAGGGCGAATCCCTGCCCCCGGGCAAGAAGGGGCACATCCAGGTCAAGGGGCCCCAGGTCATGCTGGGTTACTACAAGCGTCCCGACCTCTCGGCCAAGGTGATGCTCGCGGACGGCTGGCTCGAAACGGGCGACCTGGGCATCCTCACCTTCAAGGGCGAGCTGCGCATCACCGGGCGGGCAAAAGACACCATCGTCCTGCGCGGCGGCGAGAATATCGAGCCCGTCCCCATCGAGGAGAAGCTCTGCGAGAGCCCCTACATCCTCCAGTCGGTCGTCCTGGGGCAGGACGAGCGCTACCTGGCGGCGCTCATCGTCCCCAAACAGGAGGCGCTGGTCGCCTGGGCGGAGGAGAACGGGATCGCCTTCGCGGACAACGAGGCACTGACCCAGCTGCCGGTCGTCAAGGAGCTGATCGACGCCGAGGTCTCGGACCTCATCAGCCAGAAGAATGGATTCAAACCCTTCGAGCGCATCGTCAAGCTGGCCATCCTGCCCGAGCCCTTCCAGCCGGGGCGGGAGCTTTCGGCCAAGCTCGAGATGAAGCGCTTCGTCATCAACGAACTGTACAAGAAGCAGATCAAGGCCCTCTTCCAAAAATAGGGCGGGCGCCTTGATGCGAAGAGGGCCGGATGCGCGCGCATCCGGCCCTCTTTTTTTGCGGGCGCCGCGAACTCATTCCGCGATTCGCCGCGCCCAAGCCTCACTCGACGTCGATGTCGCCCAGGACGCTCTTCACGTGGAGGCGTTTGGTGCCGAGGCCTATGCGGTAGGCGCAGCGGCGCGGCCCGACGCCGGAGGACACCGTGGTCCCCGGCGAGCTGATCTGTCCGGAGAGGGTTTCGGCGCGGAATTCGACGTTGGCTTGTTCCAGCATGAGGTTGATGTCGCCCGAGTAGGTGTTGGCCTCGCCGCCGCCGAAGAGGCCCGCGAGTTCCAACTCGATGTCGCCCGAGTGGGAGATCAGGCGGATCCGGCCCTCCGGTTTCAGCACCGAGATGTCTCCGCTCGCGGTGAGGGCTACGACGTTGCCCTTGATCCGCGACGCCTGTATGTCGCCGCCCTGTGTCTCTATATGGAGGGCTCCGCTCAGCTTGGTGCACTTCACCGCGCCGTCGATCGTGTTCACCGTGGCCGCGGCGCAGTTCAGCAAGGTGATCGAGCCTTGCACGCTGGAGGCCTCGACGTTGCGCGCGCCGTGGATATGGATGCCGCCCAGCTCGGCGATCGCCAAAATGTCGTTGGGGCAGTCGCGGATATCGATTTCGCCCTTCATGCTGTGGACTTCGAGGTCCCGGATGCGCTCGGGGACGCTCACCATGACGCTGGCGGTGTAGACTTCCTTGGGCGTTTCGTTGGAGATGATCAGGATGCTGTCGTGGCGGCGCACGGAGGAGTGCCAGCCGGAGAGCAGGGA
>JAJTBU010000250.1 GCA_021286735.1 bacterium | reverse complement strand
GCTTGGGCGAAAGGATCTTGCGCGAGTCCACGCCGTGGTTCTCGCTGTCGTCGCGGAAGCGGTCGCCGTATTCCTTTTCGATGATCGCCTTGACGGCGTTCATGTCCTCGCTGAAGTCGGCGATGGTGATGGGGGAGTAGGTTATGGCGTCTAATATGGACTTGGCGATCTCCGACTTGCCGCCGCCGGAGACGGTGCAGGGCTTGTGGCAGAGGAGGCCTTCCGCAGTGGTGCCGATCAGCCTCCCCGCGCCGGAGCCGGGGTGGCGCTCCATGTGGATGCGGTAGCCGGTGGGGTGCACGTAGGTTTCTCCCGGCAGGACGCGCAGACTCTGTTCGACGCCTTCCCAGCGCCAGTGCGCCCTCTGGTCCTCGAGGGAGATGTAGGCGTCCTCGGGAAGGTAGACGATGTTGGGGTAGGTGAGGTCGATGGCGTAGCCTTCCTGTTTCTCCTCGATCCGCCCCCGCATCAGCTGGAACACCTCGTGGATGTTGTGGCCGCGCGAGTTCAGGTTGGTGTCGGGCACGAAGCGCGTGCCGTGGTTGTAGGAGGGGAAGACCAGGGCGCCGCCGGCGTGCTCCTCCTCCGCCAGGCCGAGGAGGTTGGCCGAGTAGGAGATGTGGGCTTTCACTTCCTTCTTGGAGTAGCCGAAGTAGTTGTCCGCCAGGATCGAGACGATGACGCTGCGGTCGTCGCGGGCGCAGAGCTTGAAGGGCTTGCCGTCGTTGTAGCGCTCGGTGGGCTCCTTCCAGCACATGCCGTCGCGGCGCTGGCGCTTGGTGGCCTCGTCCCAATGGGGCAGCCCGAGCTCCTTCTTGGTGAAGGTGGTCAGGTGGGTGGCGAGGATGATGCAGCCCGTGGTGCCCGTCCAGTGCAGGGGGTCCAGGGCCGCGTCGTTGTCGGCGATGAATGGATCGCCGGAGTTGCCGAAGATCGACTCGACGAAGTCGAGGCTGGCCGCCAGGGAGCCAGGGGCGAAGAAGCGCACTTCCATGGCGCGGTCTTCGCAGTAGCCGGGCACTTCGGGGCGGACGACGGGGCGCATGAGGAGGGAGAGCATCGTCCTGGCCTTTTCGGTCTCGTCGGCGGTGAAGGGCATCTCGAGGAGCTCGGCCGGCGGGTTGAGAGCCGCTTCCAAAAGGCGCGCGAAGACGATCTTGGGCACCGCCTTCTTGTCGGGAGGGATGGGCAGGCCGCCCTCGGCGATGTGGAAGACGCCCTCTGTGGTGCGCTTGTCGTTAGGCGGGTTGTGGAGGACGCCGTTCCTGATGCGGTAGGAGGTCAGGGTCGGCGATACGTGCTTGTGGGCGCCGGGCGGCAGGGAGATCTCCCTGGACATGCCGTAGCGGTCGAGCACGAAGGTCGACGAGGGCAGGGCGGGGAGCTTGGCCAGCCCGAGGTCGCTCAGGTAGGAGTCGAGGAAGCTTTGTATCCGCCTGTCGACGGGGGGAAGGTAGCCGGCGAGCATCCGGTCCTTCTGCCGGAAGCTTTCGAGCATGTCGGAGGCCAGCTCGACGAAGCCGGTCCCCTCGCGGGCGTAGACGGGAAGCCCCATGCTCGCCAGCTTGATGTTGATATAGGAAATGAGCCTGCCGCGCTCCTGGGGCGATACCCTATTGAGCCGCAGTCCAAAATCGCGTTTGACCGCCATCGCTTTCCTCCGGGGAAGTTATCGAGGCCCGGGAGGGGCGGCCGAGGCATCCCCGGGATGTCGCGGCCCCCCGCCCGGGCGGGTTATGTTCGTGGCAAAAAGAATAGCGTAAATCAAAAGTAATTGCTACCGGGAGCGAATTCCCTCGTGAGCTTCTTCACGTCGCTCATTCCCAGCAGTCGGCGACGCAGCCGTCCGCGACGAGCCTGAAGACGGCGTCGAGGTCGGGGTACATCACGCGGTCGCCGTCGAGGCGGCCGACCGCGGCGCGGACGACCTTGTAGGCGGGGGCCGTGCGCGGCGAGAGCGCGGCCTCGATCGAGGGCAGGCCCATCTGGATCGCGCGCAGGTCGAGGGCCTGGCAGGCCGCGGCCAGCTCCATGGCCACGACGCGCTGGGCGTTCTCGATGATGGACGCCGCCTTCCGCGCCGCGATGGTGCCCATCGAGACGTGGTCCTCCTGGTTGGCGCTGGAGGGGATCGAGTCGACCGAGGCGGGGCGGGCGAGCACCTTGTTCTCCGACACCAGGGCGGCCGCGGCGTACTGGACGATCATGAAGCCGGAATTGATGCCGCCCGAGGTCGTCAGGAAGGCGGGCAAGCCCTCGGAGAGGGCGGGGTTAACGAGGCGTTCGATGCGGCGCTCGCCCACGTTGGCGAGTTCGGCGCAGGCGATGCCAAGGAAGTCCATGGGCAGGGCGATGGGCTGGCCGTGGAAGTTGCCGCCCGAGATGATGTCGCCGGGATCGGCCGAGGGGGGCGCTCCGGGATCGGCCGGCGCCGGGAATATGAGGGGGTTGTCGGTGACGGCGTTGAGTTCGGCGCCGACGACCTTCGATATGTAGCCGATGGCGTCGAGGCTGGCGCCGTGGATCTGCGGGATGCAGCGGAGGACGTAGGGGTCTTGGACGCGCTGCTCGCCCTGGCGCGTGGTGAGGGCCGAGCCTTCGACGAGGCGGCGCAGGTCGGCGGCGCAGGCGATCTGTCCGGGCTGGCGCCTGAGTTCGTGGATCCGGGGATCGAAGGCGTCGACGATGCCGCGCAGGGCCTGGAAGGTCAGGGCCGAAGCGATGGAGGCGCTGCGGTACAGGGCGAGGGCGTCCCATGCGGCGAGGGCTCCCACGGCGGTCATGGCCTGGGTGCCGTTGATCAGGGCGAGGCCTTCCTTGGCTTCCAGCTCGATGGGGCGCAGCCCGGCGAGTGCGAGCGCCTTGCTCCCCGGCATCCGCTCGCCGGCGACATAGGCCTCGCCCAGCCCGATGATGACCAGGGCCATGTGGGCGAGAGGCGCCAGGTCGCCTGAGGCGCCCAGCGAGCCTTTCTCGGGCACCACGGGGACTATGCCCGCGTTGAGCATGTCGACGAGCTGCCCGACGACCTTGGGCCTTATGCCGGAGTTGCCGACCGCCAGGGCGTTGGCTCTGAGGGTCATCATGGCGCGCACCGCGGCGGCGGGGAGGGGGTTCCCCTGTCCGCAGGCGTGGCTCATGATGAGGTTTTTCTGGAGCACCGCGTTGTCCTGCTTCGAGATCACGACGTTGCAGAACTTCCCGAAGCCGGTGGTGATCCCGTAGCGCACCAATTGCTCCTCCACGCAGCGTTCCACCACGGCGCGGGATGTTTCCATCCTGAGGATCGCGTCCTCGTCAAGGAGCACTTTCGCCCCGCCGCGCGCCACCGCCACGAGCGTTTCAAGCGTGAGAGAGCAGCCGTCAAGTCGCACTTCGTCCATGGCGGGAGTATAGCACGGCGGAGCGTTTTCCGACAGCCGGAACGAGGCCCGAAGGGGCCCCGTAGGGGATGGACAGGGAGGCTGGCTGAAGGTATACCGAAGCACCATGACGACAAAGGGATATTCGGTGCCGATCGCCGGCGTGGCGGTGGCGGTGGTGGTGGTCTGGGGGCTCACCTTCCTGTCCACCAAGGTGGCGGTGGCCTCGCTCTCGCCGATGATGTTGGCGCTCCTGCGCTTTGTCGTGGCGACGCTCTTCATGCCGCCCATCGCCTGGCTCTCGCGCGTGCCGCTGAGGGTCCATCTACGGGACGTCCCCCTCCTCGCCGCGAGCGGCTTCATCGGCATCACGCTCTATTTCTTCTTCGAGAACAACGGCATCCTGAGACTCTCCGCCTCGGAGTCGTCGATCATCATCGGGACGATCCCGGTGCTCACCCTGATCGTGGACATGGCGTTCTACCGGCGCAGGCTCTCGGGGCCGGTCGTGGCGGGAATCCTGCTCTCATTCTTGGGCGTCGCGCTCATCGTCGTTCGGTCGGAGGCGGCCAAGGCCTCGCCGGGAGGCTATCTCTACATGGTCGGGGCCGCGGCCACCTGGGTCATCTACACTTTCATGACCAAGCCCCTGGGGGGG
>JAJTBU010000249.1 GCA_021286735.1 bacterium | reverse complement strand
GCGCATCACCGTGGCCACCAAGTACACCGCCATCGCGCGCGACTTCTTCGCCGACCTGGCCGATTCGCTCTCGATATGGGACGCGACCAAGCTGAAGAGTTCGCTCTTCAAGCTGCAGAGCCTCAGCCTGAAGCTCGCCCAGGATCTCCACGACTGGAACCTGGAAGCCTCCCTCGGGATGAGTCCCGTCCTCGTGACCCCCGACAGCGGAAGGCCCTACTACCAGCTGGACTTTTCCTTCAGCATAGGCGTCGCCTGGAAGGACATCCCCGAAATCAAGACATCGCTCGCCTACGAAAAGGGAAGCTTCAGCCAGTAAGCCGGCGGAGAATATACAAAGCCGGCCAGCCTTGGTATACTTATATAAAATGCTTCCCGGCGCGGCATAAGGAGAGGTTTTGAATTCGGATAGCATAGTCCTGGACAAGATGGGCCTGCTCGCTGAACTCTGCGGGCCCAACGACTACAACCTGTCGATCCTCGGGGATCTCCTCGGTACGCGGATATTCTCCCGCGGGAATGAGCTCTCCCTGGAGAGCGTTGATCCCGAGACGCGGCGGCTCTTCGCCTCCCTGATCGACGCCCTCGTCGCCTCCATAGAGGGCGGACTTCCGGCCACCCCGGACCTCATCATCGCGCTCCACGCCGAATTGACCCCCTTGGGCGAACCCCGCGCGCCGGCTTACCGGGACTCCGAATCGGCCTCCGGCGATCGCGGCGCCTCCTCCTGCGACGACTTTCTCGAAACCTGCATCCAGATTCCCGGAAGCCGGGTAAAAGTCTACCCGCGCTCGAGGGGGCAGGGCCTCTATCTCAAAGGATTGGCCACCCACGACCTCACCTTCTCTGTGGGGCCGGCCGGCACGGGCAAGACCTATCTGGCGATGGCCTGGGCCCTCCGCGAACTCCTGGTCAAGGCCAAGCGGAAGCTCATCCTGACGCGCCCCATCGTCGAGGCCGGCGAGAGCCTCGGCTTCCTGCCGGGCGACCTCGTGCAGAAGATCAACCCCTATCTGCGCCCGCTTTACGATGCCATGGAGACCCTCCTGCCGAACGAGGTCGTGCGCCGGCTCGAGGAGTCCCGCTCCATCGAAGTGGCGCCTCTCGCGTACATGCGCGGCAGGAGCCTCAGCAACTGCGTGATCATCCTCGACGAGGCGCAGAACACGACGAAGGAACAGATGAAGATGTTCCTGACGAGGCTGGGGGAGAACTCGACGGCGATCGTGACGGGCGACATAACCCAGATCGACCTGCCCAAGCGCGTCGAATCGGGCCTCGTCCACGCGCTCGAGATACTGGAACCCATCGACGACATCTTCGTGAGCAGGCTGGACGCGCGCGACGTGGTCCGCAGCCGGCTCGTGAGGAAGATCATAGAGGCTTATGAGAACGAGTGAACGGCGCTCCGCCGCCAGGCGCGGGATGTTCTCCTCGGACCCCGCCAGGGACAGGTTCTATCTCCTGCATTTCTTGCTGAGCATCGGCGCGGCGACCATCCTCCTCTTCCTCCTTGGGCCGGGCTCCGCCGCCGTGAAGCGGAACTTCCAGGGCTTAAGCCCGGGAAACATCGCCGACCGCGACGTCACCGCGGGCAAGGATGTCGTCTACGTCGACGCGGAGGCGACCCGCCTGCGGGTCGAGGCCGAGGAACGCCTCGTCCTGCCCGTGTTCCAGTTCGATTCCGGCATCACCGAGCGGCGGCTCGACCAGTATGGCGAGTTCCAGGCCAGCTTCCGCGAGCTTATCGGGCAGGATGTCGCCCTGGAGACGAGCATACTCATGCTTCAGAGCAAGTTCCCCGGTGCTCTTTCGCGGGAGACGCTCTCCTTGTTGGCCAAATCCCCCCTCAAAGGCCAGGCCCTCGTCTATGCCGGGGACATCCTGGGCACGATCCTGCAGAACGGGGTCTTTTCCCTGCCCACCGAGGGCTTGGCCAGCTTCAACCAGGATTACTTCGCGCTGCGCCGGCAGGTGAACGACAAAAGCGACCTCGAGCAGCGCGCCCGGGCGACGGTAGTCACCAAGGAAGACCTGAGGGCGGTCGTCCTGGCCGAGATCGGGAAAAAGCACCTCGCCTATCCACTCTCCTCGATCGTGGAAGGGTTGGTCTTGGGGTTCGCGAGCGAAAACGTCTTTTTCGACGAGACGACATCCCTGGCCAGGCTCCACAAGGTGAGCGCCCGAATAGAACCCGTCACGCGCGCCGTTGGCAGGAACGAACTCCTCATCCGAAAGGGCCAGATAGTGAGCGAGGAGGACTACGCGCGCCTCCTGGCGATCAAGAACGCCGTCTCGCGGGCCGACATCGGCCTCTCGCTTCGCGGGCTCGGCATACTCCTGACGGCGGCGGGCTTCGGCTTTTTCATGCTCGGCCGGCGGGACAAGGACAACGGCCCCGGAGAGTCCGGCGGAATCCTTCTCTGCGTCTACGGCGCCCTCGCGTTCTACCTCCTCACTCTGTTCGCGAGCAGGGCGAGCCAGGGGCAGATGCTGGCCGAAGGCATCTATCTCATCCCCGTCGCCCTCTTCGCGGGCATAGGCGCCACCCTCGCGGGGCAGCGTTTCGCCTTTCCCTACACCGCCGTCCTCGGCATGCTCGCCGCATCCGCCTCGAACCTAAACCCCTACTTCATCGTCTTCGTGATCCTCGCCGGCATTTTCGCCTCCTTCGTGAGCGGCTCGGCGGGCACGAGGATCGAACTCGTCCGAGCCGGCGTCTACCAGGCGGGTTTCCAGTTCCTCGTCGGCGTCATCCTCCTCGCGCAGCAGGACCTGCGGTTCGGCGAGCTCATGGCCTTCTCCGGCTACCTCGCCCTGAGCGGCTTTGTCAGCTGCGCGCTGATGCTGGCCGTCCTGCCCGTCCTCGAGCAATCGATGAACCTCCCGACGCGGTTCCGCCTCCTCGAACTCTCGGACGTCAACGCGGCGCCCCTCAAGGAGCTGCTGACGCAGGCGCCCGGCACCTACGCGCACTCAATGAACGTCGCCCACCTGGCCGAAGCCGCCGCCGAGGATATCGGCGCCAACCCCCTTTTGGCGCGCGTCGGGGCCTATTACCACGACATCGGCAAGACTGAGCAGCCCGAGTATTTCGTCGAGAACCAGCGCGGCACGAACAAGCACGACGAGATCAACCCGCGGCTCTCCGCGACGGTGATAAGGAGCCACGTCAAGATCGGCATGGAAAAGGCGAAGGAGCTGAAGCTGCCCAAGGCTGTCGTGGACATCATCGCCCAGCACCATGGGAATTCCGTCATCGCCTGGTTCTACGACAAGGCGAAAAAGGCGGACGACTCGATCAGGAAAGAGGATTTCTCCTATCCAGGCTCGCCGCCGGCGAACAAGGAGTCGGGCATCGTGATGCTGGCCGACGCCGTGGAAGCCTCGTCGCGGACCCTGAAAAAACCATCGGTGCCCCGGCTCGACGCCCATGTCCGGCAGCTCATCCTGGACAAGGTGCTCGAAGGCCAGCTCGACGACTGCGCCCTCACCCTCAGGGACCTGGAGGTGATCAGGCACTCCTTCGTGCGCATCATGGCCGGGCAGTTCCACTCGAGGATCGAATATCCCAAACAGAAGGAACAGCAAGCATGAACACCGTGTCGATCGATTGGCGCGATATCGCGGAACCCCTGTGGACAGGCCGCGCCGAAGCTTTCGCGGGGCGCGTTTTGGAGAGCCTCGGCAAGGATGACTGGACCCTTTCCCTGCTGTTTTGCGGCGACGAGTTCATCCAGACGCTCAACCGCGATTACCGCGGCAGGGACGAGGCCACCGACGTGCTCTCGTTCTGCATGGGCGATACCGTCGAGGATGAGGGGAGGTCGCTCTTCCTTGCGGGCGACATCGTGATCAGCCTGCCGGCGCTCGCGCGCAACGCCATCGAGTTTTCGGTCCCAGAGGACGAGGAGCTGCGCAGGCTCATCGTGCACGGCATACTCCATCTCTCGGGGCTCGACCATTGCGACAACGACCCGGCACAGCCGATGCTCCAGGAGCAGGAGCGCCTGCTGGCTTCACTACAG
>JAJTBU010000248.1 GCA_021286735.1 bacterium | reverse complement strand
GTGCTCCTGTATGCCGATTACCCGCGAAAAGCTGTCGAGGTAGGCTTCCGACACCGCGTCGGACTTTCGGCGCGAAGCGGTGAAACCCGTGCGGAAATCGCCCGGCTCCAGGATGCCCGCCTCGATGCCGAAGCGGCCCACCTCGTAGCGTATGGACTCGACGAAGCCCTCCAGGGCGAACTTGCTCGCGGAGTAGAATGCCTGATAGGGCATGCCGGTCCTTCCCGCCAGGGAGCCTACGACGATGATCCGGCCCGAGCCCTGGGCGCGCATGAGAGGCAGGCAGGCCTTGACGGTGCGGACCGTCCCGAGGAAATTCACGTCCATCTGCGCCTCGATCTCCGCCATGGCGCTGTCCTCCACGGATCCCGCGATGCCGTTCCCCGCACAGGCCACGAGGAGGTCGATGCGTCCTTCGTTGGCCGCGACCGCCGAAACGGCGCTGGCTACGGATTCCTCGCTGCGGACGTCGAGGGGAAGGAATCGCGGGAATGCCCGTCCCTCAGCCGAGGTTTCGGGGGGCCGCCTTCCCGTCCCGTAGACGCGCCATCCCGAGTCGGCGAGGGCTGCGGCTATCGCCGCCCCCAATCCGCTCGTGGCGCCCGTCACTAGAGCGACTTTTTTCGATGTCTTCCGGTCCATAGAAGCTATTTCCTTCCTAAATAAGCCTCGGAGATGAGGCGCGCGATCTGTTCCGCGTCCCATCGCTCCGTGTCGATCACGAGATGGGCGCCCGAGAGGTCGTCGGTGTCGATGCCGTAGGTATCGAGGTAGCGCATGTGGTCCTGGACGTCGCGGAGCGCCGTGAATCGCGCGATCTCGCCGCGGTCGCCGCCTTCGCGGGCGTGTATCCGGCTCACCCTCGTCTCGGGGCTCGCCTTGAGATAGACTCGGAGCGCGGCGTCGGGAAGGAGCCACATGGCCAGGCGCGAGCCGATCACGCAGTCCTTCTGGTGGGCGAGCTCCACCTGGCGCGCGTCGAGAAGCCGATCCCAGGAATCGTCCTTCTCCGCCAGGGCGAGGATTTCCGCCAAGGTCTTGCCCTCCTCCTCCGCGAGCTTGCGGAAGGTGTAGTTGATGAACTCTACGCCGAGCCTGGCGGCGACGAGCCGGGAAACTGTCGTGTTCCCGCATCCGGATTTCCCCGAAATGGCGATGATAGATACCGTCGGCGTGTTCATTCGATGTTCCTCAACTGTTCCCTGATGTTCTCGAGCGCGTCCTTCATCTCGACCACAGCGTGAGCGACCGGTACGAGGGTGTTCTTCGACCCGATCGTGTTCACTTCCCTGTTCATCTCCTGGCAGAGGAAGTCGAGCTTCTTCGCCGGGGCATCCTCGCGGCTGATGTCCTTGAAGGCGGCTATGTGGGCGTCCAGGCGCGAGACTTCCTCGTTGATGGTGAGTCGGACGAGCTGGACGGCCAGTTCCTGGAGCATCCGCTGCTCGTCGTATCCCTGGGGGAGAATTTCGTCGAAGCGGGTCTTGAGCTGCCGCGCGATCGTCGCGTCGATCTCCGAGGCGCCGGCCCTCACGGTGCCCAAGCCCCGCTCGAAGCGCTCCAGCTCCGCTGCGATGTTCGCCTCGGTCGCCGCGCCTTCCCTAGCCCGGGTGGCCTCGAATTCGTCCAGCGCGGCGGCGATCTCCGGCGAAATCGGCTCCCAAAGGCCCTCCGCGTCGATGTCCTTCTCGAAGCTGAGGACTCCCTCGAACCTCGCGAGAAACTCGAGGCTGGGGCGCTCGGCGAGCCCGCAGCCTTTGGCTATGCGCGTGGCGGCCTCGTACAGCGCCTTCGCGGCCTCGATGTCGGGCACGACGGACGTCGGCGCGCTCGCCTTCTTCAAGCGGAGGCCGAATTCAACCTTGCCGCGGCCGAGGCGCTCGGCGAGAAGTTTCTGAATCCTCGGCTCGAAGGCGGCCGCCAGGGGCGGCAGGGCGATCGAAATATCCAGGTAACGATTGTTGTACGATTTGAGCTGTATGCTGCCGGAGAGGCCGTCGCGCTCGAAATCCCTGTGGGCGAATCCCGTCATACTCTTGAACATGTCACTTCCTTCGTTCAGCGCGCTTCGTGGCGGCCCGCGGCTGACAGGCCCTCGAGGCTTTCGAGGATGGCCCGGCCGAGCTTCCAGTTGTCGCCGGCGCCCATGGTGATGAAGAGGTCGCCTTCCTTCAGCAGCGGGAACAGGCGTTCGGCGGCCTCCGCGTGCTTCGCCTCGTAGAGGATGAAGGGCCTCCCCGACACGGGGGCGGCACATTCGGAGAGATCCGCCAAGTCGGGTCGCCTCGCCTTCACCTTTTCGAAGAGATCGCGCCCCGACACGCCGGGCACCGGTTTCTCCCTCGCGGAAGCGTATATGTCGTGGAGCACGACGCAGTCGGCGGCGTCGAGGCTCGCGGCGAACTCGTCCATGAGGGCGATTGTCCGCGAGTAGGTGTGGGACATGAAGTCGACGACGAGGCGCCTCGATGGCCAGAACGCCTTGATCCCGGCGATGGTCGCCTTCAGGGCAGTCGGATGGTGGGCGTAGTCGTCCATAACGAGGACGCCGCCCGCCTCCCCGACGATCTCGCTGCGGCGGCGCGATCCTGAGAAGCCGGCGAGGGCCTCCCGGGCGAGCCTCCACTGCTGTTCGGTGAGCTTTCCCCCGCCCCCCGCGTCGGAGACGATGTCGGCGGCAAGCGCCAGGGCGCCCGCCGCGTCGAGGGCGAGGTGTCGCCCCGGCACACGCAGCTCGAAGCTTTCGGCGCAGGCCGCGACGCGAAAACGCGTCTTCCCCTCCTCCGTCGCGAAGTCGGCGATCCTCCAGGGGCCCTCGGCGGCAAAACCGTAGGGCGCGAAGCGGAGGTCGCGCCGCGCCGACTTCGCGAAATCGGCGACTTGGACGGCCCCCGGATCGTCGGCGCAGTATACGAGAAGGCCTCCGGGCGGCAGGAGCGCCACGTAATCCCTGAAGGCCGCAAGGATATCGTCGTAGGTGGGATAAAAGTCCTGATGATCGCTCTCGACGCTGGTGAGGAGAATCCTGCGCGGCGAGAAATGCATGAAGTGCCGCTTGTATTCGTCGGTTTCGGCGACAAAGTAGCGGTCGCCGCGGATGAGCGTGCAGCGTCCCCCGAATCCCGAGACCGCCGATCCGGTGAGGACGGTCGTGGGCGCGCCGAGCGCGTTCAGGATGGTCCCCGCCATGGCGGTCGTGGTGGTTTTGCCATGCACGCCGGCGACGCCGGAGGAGTCGCTCATGCGGGACAGCGCGCCTAGGGCCTGGGCGAAGCTGAACATCGGAAGGCCGCGCCGCGCCGCCTCCGCCATCTCCGGGTTCGTGGCGGCGCTGTAGGCGTCAGAGTAGACGACGAGGTCGACGCCCGCATTGAGGTGGGCCGCCTCGAAGGACTCGCTGAGTTCCATGTTAAGGGAATGGAGGATGGCGTCGGTATAGAAGGTGTCGGGCACGTCGCTGCCCGAGAGCGATGCGCCCTTCGCGGCGATGATCTCGGCGAGGGCGGCCATGCCCGTTCCCTTGGCGCCTATGAAGTGGACTCGCTTTCCCGCGAGCGTTTCTGGAAAAGACGGTGATGACATGACGTATTCTAGGTGAAAAAGGCGCTGTCCGGCAAGCGCCGAAACGCGCCCCGCCCAGAAACCCCGTTCAGAAATGGAGCGATAGCGAAAGGCAGGTCGAGGAATCGGGCGCCAGGGCTATGTCCCAGCCGAAGAGGAGTCTCGTGCCCTGGTACAGCGCCTCGCCGGCGGCCCGCGCCGAGGCGGTCTCCAGTTGTCCCGCCTGAAGGAGAAGGATGGGCGGTGTGTCGAGGCGGTCTATCGCGTGTTCGACGCCGAGGAAACATGCCTTGTCCGATCGAAGCTCGAGGAGTTCCTTCTTCTGGGCCGATTGGATGAACAGGGCGCTAGCCTCGACGGGCGGCATTCGCACGAGACTGGGCAGCTTCTCCTTCTCGCGGCCCTTCCCCGAGACGAGGAACTCGATCTCCGACCAGTCGGCGGCCGGCTGCAGGTTGAGCTCGAGCGCGTAGCGGGCAAGGAGGGGGTGCTGGGAGCG
>JAJTBU010000247.1 GCA_021286735.1 bacterium | reverse complement strand
TGCCTTCCTTCCACTGCTGGTCGCCGGAGGCCATGATGACGAAGATGTCGGGATGGGCCGCGGCGAACTTGTTCGCTTCGTCCATCATGTCGTCGGAGGAGAAGCAGATGAGCTTGGCGCCCTGGGCGACGAGGCTCTCGGCCAGCTGGGAGACCGTGGTTCCGGGCCTGTCGGCTGAGTTCGCCTTGTCGATGTAGACGAGCTTGGTGCCCGGCGCCTTGGCGACGACATACTGCATGCCGTCGTAGTTGGCCTGGCTCCAGCCGTGGTCGTTGTAGGGGCCGACCATGACGAGGCCGATCGTGAGGTTCGAGCCCGCGGCTTTCGGAGCCGCCTGGGCGAACGCCGGGACGCTCAGCGAGGCGATGAGCGCCACCAGAACGAAAATGCGAAAGCTCTTCATTGGTATTCTCCTTGGCCGCAGGAGGAATGATAGCGCAGGGTGGCTGCGGCCTGGCCTGTGGAAAATTATATGCGACACCATGCCGTTGAGGAAGCCGAAAAGTTCAGCCTCCCGAAAAAAATCGATAAATAGCGATCGAGGCCGGCGACGGCCTCACTCCATCCTGAAGACTTCCCTGAGGGGCCACTGCTTGGGCGAATTGTCGGGATTGGTCTCCATTATGTCCTTCATGTGCGCCCACCAGCGCTGCACGATGGCTTTCTGGGCGAGGGTCGCGGCGGTCGATCCCTCGACGCGCTTCTGGACCCCGAAGAGGCTCAGAGTCTCGGGGTCGAGGAAGATGCTGTAGTCGTACACGCCGGCGGCGCGGAGCTCGGCGAGCATCTCGGGCCATATCTCGTCGTGGCGGCGCTGGTACTCCGCCTCGAAGCCGGGCTTCAGCTGCATTTTGAAGGCGATGCGGTCCATGCTGTCTCCTATTGCGGCATCCCGCGGGGGCTTTTAGCGCCCCGCCACGGAGCTGCGGTATTTTTCCACTTCCCAGTTCCTGATGAAGGCGACCGCCTCGGGCGTCATGAAGCGGGGGCCGCCGAAGGCGCGCGTGTAGGTGGCGACCTTGCAGGCGTCGGCGAAGAGGTCGAGCACGCGCGAAGCCGCCTGGGCCGACGCGGCTTCCGTCTGGCCTGGGCCGCCGCCGACCGAGAAGGCGCCGAGGCCCTTGGCCAGGATTACGCGGGGGCGCTGGCCGTTGCGGGCCTGATAGGAAGCCCAGGCGGCGGCCAGTTCGGCCCGCCCCTCCACGCGGAGGAACTCGTGCCCGGCGTAGACGATATGGTCGGGGCTGTAGGGCTGGGCGATAGCGGCGAAGGACGCCGCGTCGGCCGCGAAGCCCAGGGTCATGGCGTCGGCGCGGTGCCGCACCGAGACGCCGTCGCCGGCAAGGCCGCGCAGCGCCGCGGCGAAGGCTTCCGTCTCGCCCGGGTCGGCGATCACCGGCCTCAGGTCGGGTTCGCGCACGCCCGCGGCGGCTATGGCGCCGGCCAGCTTGGCGACGATCGCGCCGGAGAGGGCGGCAATCGCCTCGGGGCTGTCTGCCGCGACGAGGAGGCCGTGGTTCTGCATGAACATGAAGGCGGGAGCCGCGCCTTTTTGGGCGACGTGGGCGTCGAAGATGGCCCTGACCGCCACGGCGAGGGTGTAGCCCGGGTCCACCAGGGGCACCCAGATGCCTTCGCCGCCGAAGAGGCGGGCGAAGGCGGCCTCGCCCTCCTGAGAGCAGGTGAGGCCGTTCACGATGGCCGGGTGGGTGTGGACCACGTAGGCCTGGGGGAAGAAGCCGTGGAGGAGGGTCTCCACCGAGGGGCGCTTCGTCTCGCCGGGCGCCCTCGCGGCCATCAGGTCGGCCAGGACGGCGTCCTCGCGGGCGTCCTTGTCGCCGGGGTATTGGCGGCTCCAGATCGCGTCCAGCCGGGCGCGGTCGATTTCGCAGAATCCCGAGGCGTCGATCGTGCCCAGGGCGAAGCCCGAGGCCTTCACGTAGAGCCTGTCCGCCGTCTTGTAGGAGGTGTTTCCGCCGCCGGCGAGCACCCAGGCGGGATCGGCGCCGTAGTGCCGCGATATCGCCGCGAGGGGGCCGAGCGCGGCCCGGCCTTCGGCCGGGCCGCCAGCTGTCGTTTCCGCCATGGCTAGCCCCGCCTGGCCAGGGTCGAGGCGGCGTAGGAGGCCACCGCGGCCGTGAAGGCCCTGTCGTTCGGGGCACCCGTCCGCTCGCAGAGCTCGTCCCAGACCGCGCCCCAGGGCAGGGTCTGGGCCTCCTCGAAGAGGGCCAGGCGGGCGAAGCCGTCGCGGGAGGCCTCGGCCTCGCCCAGGAGGGCTTCCGGCTCGAGGAAGGCCTTGAGGAAGGCCTTGCGCGCGGCGCGGGCGCCGATCGCCCAGGCGCCGATGCGGTTGATGGAGGCGTCGAAGTAGTCCAGGCCCAGCCTGACGCGGTCCAGCGCCTTCGAGCGCACGACCTCGCCGGCCACCTCGGCCAGCTCGTCCCCGGTGATGAGGACGTGGTCGGAGTCCCAGCGGACGGGGCGCGACAGGTGGAGCAGCACGCCCGGCACGAAGGGCAGGACGGCCGACAGCTTGTCGGCGACGCTCTCGGTCGGGTGGAAATGGCCCATGTCCATGGTCAGGAAGAGCCTGCGCGTGGCGGCGTAGCCCAGGTAGAAGTCGTGGGAGCCCGCGGTGAAGTACTCGGCGCCGATGCCGAAGAGCTTGCCCTCGACCGCGTCCTCGACGAGTCCGGCGGGGAGCTTCTCGGCGTAGATTCTGTCCAGGGAGTCGGCCAGCCGGGCGCGGTAAGCGCCGCGCGCCGCCGTCTTGTCCTTGGAGCCGTCGGGGATCCAGGTGTTGTTCACGCAAGGCGAGCCCTGCGCGGCTCCCATGGCCGCGGCCACGCGGCGCGAGCGGACTACGTGCTCGACCCAGAAGGCGCGCACGGCGGGGTCGGGGTGGCAGAGGGTCCAACCGGAGGCGGCCAGGGGGTGCGAGAAGAGGGTGCCGTTGAAGTCCAGCGGCAGCTTCCGCTCGCCGGCCCAGGCCATCCAGCCCGCGAAGTGGGCGGGCTCCAGGGCGTTCCTGTCAACCTTCTTGCCGCCGAACTCTCCGTAGATGGCGTGCAGGGAGAGCCTCAGGGCTCCCGGCACGAGGGACCGCACCTCGTCGATGTCGCCGCGGAGCTCCTCGACCGTGCGCGCCTTGCCGGGGAAGTTCCCCGTGACCTGGATGCCGCCGCCGTCCAGGGCCGCGCCCGCGCGCTCGAAGCCGCCCACGTCGTCGCCCTGCCAGCAGTGGAGGGAGAGGGGAAGGGCCGCGGCGGCCGCCAGGGCGGCCTCGACGTCCACGCCGACTTCCGCGTAGCGCTCGGCCGCGCTCTTGAATTCATTGCCTTTGTTGACGGTGCTCATTTTTCTCCTCCGCTCCGCGCCGCGGTCTTGGCCTTCCCCGCTTTGAGCGAGGTCCTCAGCCCGTCGGTGAACTTGGGCAGGAGGATGGCGACCACCAGCAGCACGCCGGTTATGATGTTCATGACCTTACCGGGTATATTGAGGACGCCCATGCCGAATTTCAAGTAGCCCAGGAGGAAATTCGAGATGATCACGCCGATGATGTTGCCCTTTCCCCCCGTTATCGCCACGCCGCCCAGGACTACGATCGTGATGATGTCCGTATCCCAACCCGAGGCGATGTTGGGCCTGGTCGAGCCGATGCGCGAGGTGAGCATCACGGCGGCGAGGCCCGCGGCCAGCCCGCTCAGGATGAAGGCGGTCATGCGGACCCTGTCCACCGGCACGCCGGAGAACTTGGCCGCCGTCTTGTTGTTGCCGACCGCGTACACGTGGCGGCCGTAGCTCGAAGGGGACGATGCTCTTGCCGAGGTATCCCTGGCCGAAGTAGGCGAAGGGCTCGGGGTACTTCGTGTAGGCCTGGTCGCCCAGCACCGCGTTCGCTATGCCGCGGAAGAGGGAGGACGATCCGAGCGTCACGGCGATGGAGGGAATCCCGAGCTTCGTGATCAGGAGGCCGTTGAAGGCGCCGCAGAGGATTCCCACGGTCAGGCCTATGGCCACGATGGTCCAGGTGTCGGCCCCGCCCAGGCTCGCCATGCCCATGAAGAG
>JAJTBU010000246.1 GCA_021286735.1 bacterium | reverse complement strand
CGCCGGCGTGAGCTTGACGAGGGGCGAGGCATCGCAGGAGGGAAGGGCGAGAAGGAATCCCGGGTCGAGCGGGCTTTGGCCGGGGCCGGCTCCTCCGCGGGGCCGCGCCGCGGCGAAGAGGGCTGGCGGGGGGAAGCGCCCTTCGCCGGGCCCGCCCCCCATGATTCCCCGCGCGGCTTCCAGGGGAAGGCGGGCGAGCCGGTCGGGCAGGATTCCGGGGGCCGATTGCCTCCACGCGAGGGCTTCTCCAGCGTCGGCAGGGAGTGGCAGGGCTTCCGAGGCTATCTCCTCCGCCGCGGCGCCGCCGCGCAGGAAATAGGGGTGCGGGACGGTGAAGCCCGACAGGCTCGACTCTGCGTGGCAATAGACGGCGCGCGAGACGTCGAGGGCCCGGAAGATGGCGTCGCCGAGGTCCCCGCGCGGGGGAAGGCAGGCGAGAAGTTCCTGGGGCGCCGGCGCGTAACGGGCCAGGACGGGCGCGAGGGAGTCCTGGGAAGCTTCGATGACGAAGTGCGCCGCGCTCGCCGCGAGCATGCCGAGGCGGTAGGGGTAGACCTGGATCGCGTTGGCCGACTGCGGCGGGCTGTAGGACGAGGCGTCGAGAGCGAGAAGGAGGGTCTCGAAGGGCGTCGCGGCGAGCTTCGGCTCGCTGAGGCGGAGATGCCCGCGGGCGAGGGCGTCCAGCTCGTCGTAGACGCGCTCGATGGTGCGGTCGGCCGGGGTGCCGCGCTCCGGCGCCGCGAGGAAGTCGTCCATGAAATCGTGCAGGGCCCTTCTGAGCGCGTCGAAGGTTTTTGCGCCGGAGATCGCCGCCGCGGCGCCGCCGAGCGCGTCGTAGAAGGACCTCGCCCCGTCGCCGAGCGGCGAGGCGCAGGAGGCGAAGGTCCGCCTCCAGAGCGACGCCATGGCCTGGCGGTCGGCGGAGAACTCGGGCAGGCAGAAGCGCGCGGCGTAGCGGAGGAGGTTAGCGGCGTCCCCGGGGGCTTTCCAGCCGAGCGCTCCTTTGCAGAAGAGCGAGCGCAGCGTCCTGAGCGAAAACCCCTCGGCCTGTGCGCCGGACAGGGCGCGGAGGAGCCTTCCGAAAGGCGAGGCGGAGAGCGGCTCGCCCGCGTGGAAGGCGAGGGGCAGGCCGAAGCGCCCCGCCATCGCTCTCAGGTGGGCCCGGATGTCCGGCGCGAGGCTGGGCGCGCTGATGGCTATGGCCGATGGCTCGAGCCCGCCGTCGACAAGGGCGGCGCATTGGCCCAGCACGTCCTGGATCTCCTCGCGGAAGCCGGCGTACTTTCGGAGCGTCGGCGCGCGCCCGGCCTCCCCGGCCTCGAGCGGACCGGCGGTCCGATCGGAGACCGAGATCAGCTCCACCCATGGAGAGGCGGCCAGCCGCGCTTCGTAGCGGGGATATTCCGGCATCAGCGCGGGCTCGAAGATGGAGTAGCGCCCGGGCCCGTCGAGAGCGGGCTCCAGGTGCGAGACCTCGTACAGGCCCCGCTCTTCGAGGAACCGGTCGTACCTCTTCGCCAGCGCGAGGTAGTCGGCCGCCTCGTCCGCCAGCTCCGCCGGGGCGAAGTTGGCGATCTCCGGGACGAGGCGGCGCAGCGAGGGGGCGAGCAGGGCCAGGCTCAGCGCGAGCGAACGCGGCGGCTCGAGCCCGGGCTTTGTCAGGATGCGCAGGAAACGCCGCCGCGACTGTTCCTCGAGGGTCGCGAGCGCCCACAGCAGGCGGTCCGCCGGACTGACGGCCTGCCTGCCCTCCGGGACATTCCCGCGCGTCGCGCGCTCGAGAAACCTGTCCCAGCCGAGGAAGCGGTCTTTCTCCACAGCGGCGACGCCAGGTTGTCTGAGCGCCGTCTCCGCCCAGGAATCGGCGGCGACCTGCGAGGGGAACACGAAGGCGCGGGTCCTGTCGTCGAGCCGCTTGGCGATGGCCGCGCCGATCGCCGAGTTCAGCGGATCGGCGGGGAGGATGGGGAAAGGCTCAGCCATTCTCGAGATTCGAAAGCAGCGTCGCGCACTTGAACTTGCTCTGGCTCTCGCCTTTCCGCAGCAGGTCGCCGACTTCGAAGGCCCTGAGGTCGACCGCCTCGGCGAGGGCCTCCTCGATCGGCCCGACAAAGCCCGATGGGCCGAAGGGCCGGGCCAGGAGCCCCTCCATGGCCGCGAAACAGGGCCACAGCTCCAAGAGAGCTTCGAAGCGTTCCCGGTTG
This sequence comes from bacterium, assembly GCA_021286735.1. Classification (GTDB taxonomy): domain Bacteria; phylum Spirochaetota; class Spirochaetia; order Treponematales; family Rectinemataceae; genus JAJTBU01. The sequence goes on along the minus strand of JAJTBU010000246.1, from coordinate 1,919 downwards.
AAGTACTCGGTTCCCTCCCACGAGTTTACGCCGAGCGCCGCCCTGGCCTCGCCGTCGCCCAAGGCCCAGCGCATCAGCTCGACACCTCTCTGGCGGGCCGTCTGGCGCGGCGCCTGGGGGATGGCGGGCTTCTCCTGCGGTCGGGTGGCGAAAGCGAAGACCAGGGCGCAGACCGCCTCGTCGCCCACGGCGTCGAGGACGCCCGGGGCCGTCTCCTCCCGGGCGCGCCCGGCCGCCTGAAGCATTCGCTTCTTCACGAGGAACTTTTCGAGCACGTACCTGAGCTCATCGGATTGGTTCGCCCCGGCGTCCATGCCGGAGAGGCCCGCGATGAACACATAGTACAGGAAGGCGCGCAAGCCGCGCCCGCTGCCGAGCAGGGCGTGGAATTTTCCGAGCGCCTCCCGGCGTCTCGCGTCGATACCCCCGAGGGGGCCTCCGCCGAGCAGGGCGCCGAGCGCCGCCAGGCCACGCTCCACGACCGCGCGGCCCTTCGAGACTGCCGCTATGCCGGGGGCCGGCCCGCCCTCGTCGATCAGCGCCTGGGCCAGGCGCGAGAAGTAGTGTTCGGTCCGCAGCGCGGCGTCGGCGGCCGCCTGTGCCGCCGCGGGGCTCCGCGCGCGGAGTGCGCCCTCGCAGCCGAGGATGGCGTCGATCGCCTTGCCAAGCGCGCTGTACAGCTCGGGGCGCGCCGCTATCTCAAGCGCGTCGTCGAGATCCTCCACGCCCTGCCCCTTGAGCGACGCCCACAGGCGCGCGTAGCTGCCGTCCAGGTCGTGCACGCGGGTGAAATCGGTGAAGACGAGTGTCTGGTACCCTTCCAGGCTGGCTTCCCAGCCCTTCTCCGCGAGGTCGGCGCAGCGGTAGACGTACCAGCGCCGCGACCTCAGCTCGTACGCGGCGAGGTAGTTGTCAAGTCCCGCCTCGAGGCCGAGGGCCTGGGCGAGGGTGAGAATCTTCAGGTGTTTTCGGCCGCTTCCGTCCTTCTCCGCGAAGGCGCAGCTGGAGGTAATCCTGCCCGAGCTGCGCTTCCAGCAGTTGTTGTAGAAGACCAGGGCGCGGCGCTCGCCGGAGCCGTTCGAGTAGGCGAACACGTTCTCGTCCACATGGCCCTCGCTCGAGGCGAAGTCGAAGAGCTGGAAGCCGTCGACCTCGGCGAAGAGCTTGCGCATGCGCAGGAGGGGGAAAATCTCCCGCTCGTGGCGCTCGATCAATGCCTGGTTCGGGGTCTCGTCGCGGTAGGACCGGCGGTACTCCATGCCGTACTTCTCCACGAAGCCCTCGATCTGGCCGTGGCCGATCATCGGCGTGCCGGGCATCGTGGCCAGGAGGGTGCAGACGCCGAAGTACTTGTCGCCGTCGCCGAACTGGGCGATCGCCGTCTCCTCGTCGGGATTGCTCATGAAGTTGACGAAGCGCTTGAGTATCTGCTTGTCGAATTCCTGGGTGTTCTTGATAGTCAGGCGGTAGAGGGAGTTCTTCTCGTCCTTCAGCATGTTCATGAAGGCCGAGTTGTAGACGCGGTGCATCCCCAGGGTCCGCGTGAAATAGCCCTCCATCATCCAGAAGGCTTCGGCGAGGAGGAGGGTGTCGGGCGAGGCGATCGCGCTCTCGTCCACCACCTCCCGCCAGAATTCGTGCGGCATGGCCGCGGCGAAGATGTCCTCGGGTATGGAATGCTCGGCCCTGGAGGGGATGGCGCCGCCCGAGCCGGGGGCGGGGTACCAGAGCCGCCTGATGTGCTGCCTGGCCAGCACCATGGCCGCGTCGAAGCGGATGATGCTGAAGTGGGCCGCCACGTGCCTGATGCGCTCCTTGACGGCCTCCCTCGCCTCGGGGTTGAGGAAGTCGATCTGCGCCGTGTCGTTCCAGGCCATGCCGGTGCCGTCGTTGCCGTGGTAGAGGTAGCGGATCCTGCC
>JAJTBU010000245.1 GCA_021286735.1 bacterium | reverse complement strand
TCTACAAGATCTGCTACGAAAGGTTCTTCGACGCGCCCAGACACATCTCGCTCCTGCTCACCATCGGCGTGAGCATGCTCCTCAGGAATCTCACCCAGATACTGATCGGCCCCAACAACATGCCCCTCCTCGGCGTGGTGGACAACAAGTTCTTCGGCTTCGGCCTGGTGGGCCTCACCCTGGTCCAGATAATCGTCATCCTCACCGTCGTCACGCTCTCCCTCCTCCTCTTCCTCCTGTTCAACAAGACCCGCTGGGGCGTCATGCTCCGCGCGGTGAGCCAGGACAAGAAGGCGGCCGCGCTGATGGGCATCAACGTCAAGCTCACCTCGATGCTCGGCAACTGCATCGGCTCGGGGTTGGGCGGCATCGCCGGCATGCTGTTGGCCATCTACTACCAGACCCTCATCGCGACGATGGGCGGCTCCGCGGGCATGAAGGCCTTCTCCTCGTCGGTCCTAGGCGGCCTCACGGACATTCCCAGCGCCGCGTTGGGCGGCCTCAGCCTCGGCATCATCGAGAACCTCGGCATCCCCTTCACCTCGGCGAGCTTCAGGGACATCTTCGCCTTCATCTTCCTCCTCCTCGGCCTGATCATCAAGCCGGAGGGGTTCGCCCGCAAGCAGGGAGTCAGGCCATGACATCAAAGCCCGTCAATTTCTTCAAGAGCATTCCGCTCTGGGTCAAGGTTCTCGGAGGCGTCGCGTTGGCCGCCCTCCTCATCGCGCTCCCGATCGTGTACCCGAAATCCTACGTCATGGGCGTCATGTGCAGGATCTTCATGTACATGATCCTCGCGGGATCGCTCAACGTCATCAACGGCTACTCCGGGCAGTTCAACATCGGACACGCCGGCTTCTACTGCATCGGCGCCTACACCGAGGCCATTCTCGCCACCAAGCTCGGGCTGTCCTTCTGGATCGCCCTGCCCCTGGGCGGCGTGATGGCGGCCCTCATCGGCCTCCTCGTGGCCACGCCCACCCTCAAGCTGCGCGGCACCTACCTCGCGATCGTCACGCTTGGCTTCTCCGAGATAATCAGGCTCGTGGCCCTCAACTGGGAAGGCCTGACCGGCGGCCCGATCGGCATCAAGGGCATCCCCGCGCCGGTCTTCTTCGGGTTCAAGGTCACGAGGTCCATCCACTACTACTACATCTTCCTCGCGCTGGCCGCTCTCTTCTTCTTCGTCACCTACCGCGTGATCAACTCGCGCGTCGGGCGCGCCTGGATGTCGATCCGCGAGGACGAACTCGCGGCCCGATCCCTGGGCGTCGAGACGCGGTTCTACAAAGCGACCAACTTCATGTATGGCGCCTTCTGGGCCGGCATCGCCGGCGCGGCTTTCGCGCCTTACTTCAAGTTCATCGCCTCCGACATGTTCTCCCTGGACGAGGGATTCAACATCCTCTCGATGGTGATCATCGGCGGCCAGGGCACCCTGCTCGGGCCCATGGTGGGATCGGTCATCGTCAATTTCCTGACCGAGTTCCTCCGGCCGATCTCGCAGTACCGGCTCGTCGTGTACGCCCTGCTGATCATCGCGATGATGTGGCTGAGGCCGCAGGGCCTCGTCGGAGCCTCGAACTCCATCCTGGCCGCCAAGAAAATCGGCGGCAAGACCGGGCGCGGCAAGCGCGGCGCCCTCGCGCCGGCGGGAGGCAAATGATGGCGACCATACTCGAAGCCCGCGACGTCTGCCAGTATTTCGGCGGCCTCAAGGCAGTCGAAAAGGTGAACATGAAAATCGAGGAAGGGGACATCTTCGGCGTGATCGGCCCGAACGGCGCCGGCAAGACCACCTTCTTCAACATCTGCTCGGGCATCTTCAAGCCCACCGCCGGCGAGATCATCTTCCGCGGCGAGCCCATCACGGGCCTCCTGACGGAGAAGATCGCCCGCAAGGGCATGGCCAGGACCTTCCAGAACATCCAGCTGTTCAAGTACATGACCGTCCTGGAGAACGTGAAGATCGGCTTCCACATCAGGACGAGGACGACGATGCTCTCGGCCCTCCTGCGCTCGAAGCGCTACAGTGAGGACGAGAAGTTCGCCACCGAGAAGGCGGCGGAGATCCTCGAGCGCGTCGGGCTCTCGGAGTTCAGGGACACGCTCGCGAGCAACCTGCCTTATGGCATCCAGCGCAAGGTCGAGATCGCCCGGGCGCTCGCCCTCGATCCCAAGATCCTCCTCCTCGACGAGCCCGCGGCGGGCATGAACCCCTCCGAGACGCAGGAGTTGAGCGATTTCGTTAAGAAGCTCAACGCGGGCGGGCTCACCATCGTCGTCATCGAGCACGACATGAAGTTCGTCATGAACACCTGCAACAGGATCCTCGTGCTCAACTTCGGCCAGAAAATCTGCGAGGGCACTCCCGACGTCGTGCGGGACGACCGGAACGTGAACGAGGCGTACTTCGGCAAGGGCCTGGTCGTCGGGGAGGGCTACAACAATGCTTGACATCGAGAACCTGTCGGTCAATTACGGGTATGTCAGCGCCCTCAGGGGCGTCGACCTCCACGTCGGCCAGGGCGAGATCATCACGCTCATCGGCGGCAACGGCGCGGGCAAGACCACCACGCTGATGTCGATCTCGAACCTCATCGAGAAGGCCGAGGGCCGCATAACGTTCAAGGGCAAGGACATCACCGGCATGGCGCCGCACCGGATCGTCAAGATGGGCATCTGCCACGTGCCCGAGGGCAGGCGGATATTCCCCTCGCTCTCGGTCAGGGAGAACCTCGTGGCCGGCACGGTGGGCAACACCGCGCTCAAGAAAGCCGACCAGGCGCGCCGGTTCGAGGAAGTGTACGCGCTCTTCCCGCGCCTGCGCGAGCGCATGCAGCAGAACGGCGGCTCCCTCTCGGGCGGCGAGCAGCAGATGCTCGCCATCGCGCGCGGGCTCATGATGGACCCCGACCTGATCATGCTCGACGAGCCCTCTCTGGGCCTCGCGCCGATCATCGTCGAGGAGATATTCGAACTCATCCTCAAGATCAAGCAGAAGGGAAAGACGATACTCCTGATCGAGCAGAACGCCGGTATGGCGCTACAAGTGGCCGACCGCGGCTACGTGCTCGTCACGGGGCAGATAACGTTGGGCGGCACCGGAAAGGAGCTGCTCGTGAATCCGGAAGTCCGGCGCGCCTATCTGGGCATGTAAGGGGGAATGAAATGAGGAAACTGATCAACGATCCGAATAATTTCGTGGACGAGGTCATGGACGGCATCATCCGCGCCTACGGCGACAAGGTGAGGCTGCTCGACGGCGACACCCGCATCCTCCTCAGGGCGGGCGGGGCCAGGCCCGGCAAGGTCGGCATCGTCACCGGCGGCGGCTCGGGGCATCTCCCGGTCTTCCTCGGCTACGTGGGCGCGGGCATGCTGGATGGCTGCGCCGTCGGCAACGTGTTCGCCTCGCCCTCGGCCCAGAAAATGGCGGCCATGATAAAGGCCTGCGACCAGGGCGCGGGCGTGCTCTGCCTCTACGGCAACTACGGCGGCGACAACCTCAACTTCGACCTGGCCTGCGAGACGGTCGAGTTCGACGACGTGAAGACCGCGACCGTGCGCGTGGCGGACGACGTGGCCTCAGCGCCGAAAGAAAACTCAGGCAAGCGCCGCGGCGTGGCCGGCATGGTCTACGCCTTCAAGGTGGCGGGCGCCTCAGCTGAGCGCGGCGACGACCTGGAGACAGTGGCGGCCAACGCGCGCAAGGCTCTCGCGGCCACGCGCACGATGGGCGTCGCCCTGAGCCCCTGCATCGTGCCGCAGGTGGGCAAGCCCACCTTCTCCATCGCCGACGACGAAATCGAGATCGGCATGGGCATCCACGGCGAGCCGGGCATCGAGGTGCGCAAGATGATGGGCGCCGACGAGGTGGCGGCCCTGGTCCTCGGCAAGATCATGGACGACATGCCCCTCGCCGCGGGCGACAAGGTTTCGGTTATGGTCAACGGTCTCGGCGCCACGCCGCTCGAGGAGCAGCTGATCGTCTTCAGGGCCGTGCACAGGATCCTCGAGTCCAAGGGCGTGAAGGTCTTCATGCCGCACATCGGCGAGTTCGCCACCTCGATGGAGATGGCCGGGCTCTCGATCACGGTGATGAAGCTGGACGCCGAGCTGGAG
>JAJTBU010000244.1 GCA_021286735.1 bacterium | reverse complement strand
CCCTGGCCGGTGATGCGGGAATAGACGGTGACGCGCTGCGCCATGATCACGTGCTCCCAGGTTCGCCCGATGGGGAAGAACTTGATGAGGCCCTTGGGCGTGATCTGCTTGACGATGAAGCCCACCTCGTCCATGTGGCCGCCCATCATCAGCTTGGGGGCGTTCGGGCGCTTCGATTTCTTGACCCCGAACACCGAGCCCAGGTTGTCGTAGACGAGCTCGGGGCAGAAGCGCGAAAGCTCCCGCTTCATGTAGTCGCGCACGCGCATCTCGTGGGCGGAGATGCCAGGGATCTGCGTGAGCGTCCGGAAACGCTCCATTTGCTTCTCATTGGGTACCATATCGTTTCCTCCTGCGGTATCAGACGAATTGTTCGGCCAGGCGGCACGCGACATAGCGGCCGGGGCTGACTTCGCGCAGGGCCGGGTCGGCGGCCGCGCACTCGGGCGAGGCGTAGGCGCATCGCGGGGCGAAGCGGCAGCCGGGCTTGGGGTCGATGGGCGAGCTCACCTCGCTCTTGAGGATAATGCGTTCTTTGCGCGCGTTCAGCTTGGGCACGGGAATGGCCGACAGGAGGGCCTGCCCGTAGGGATGGATGGGCCGCGCGAAGAGTTCCTCGGTGGGTCCGCGCTCGACGATCTGCCCCATGTACATGATGACGATGTCGTCGGAGATGTGCTTGACCACCGAAAGGTCGTGGGTGATGAAAAGGTAGGTGAGGCCCAGCTTGTCCTGGAGGTCCATCAGGAGGTTGAGGATCTGGGCTTGGATCGACACGTCCAGGGCGGAGACGGGCTCGTCGCAGACGATGAACTCGGGGTCGAGGGCCAGGGCGCGCGCGATGCCGATACGCTGGCGGCGGCCGCCGTCCAGCTCGTGGGGGTAGGCGTCGTAGAGGCGGTCGGCCAAGCCGACAGTGGCCATGAGGCTCCGCACCCTGTCCTCGTACTCGGCCGCGCCCTTCACCTTTTTGTGGATCTTTAGGGGCTCGCCGATGATGTTGGCCACGGTGTGGCGCGGATTGATGGAGGAGTAGGGGTCCTGGAAAATCATCTGCATGCGGGTGCGGAGCTTCTTGAGCTCGCGGTCCGAGGCGGCGGTGACTTCCTGGCCGTCGTAGAGGATGGAGCCGGCGGTGGCCTCGTGCAGGCGCACGAGAAGGCGCCCGGTGGTGGACTTGCCGCAGCCGGACTCGCCGACCATGCCCAGGGTTTTGCCCTTGGCGATGTCGAAGCTGACGTCGTCCACCGCGTGGAGCTTGCCGTGGGCGGACTGGAAGTATTTCTTGAGGCCGCTGACGCGGAGGATGGGCGCCGCGGCGCCGGAAGCTTGCTTGGCGGCGCTCATTCGGCCCTCCTTCCCGCGGCGGAGGCCGCGCCTTTCGCCGCGCCGGCTGCCGCGTAGAGGTGGCACTTCACGCGGTGGCCGCCCAGGTCCACATCGGCGGGGTGTTCTTTCGCGCAGATGTCCATGGCGTGGGGGCAGCGCGGGCAGAAAAAGCAGCCCTTGGGCAGGGCGGTCGGGTCGGGCATCAGGCCGGGGATGGGCTTGAGCCGGTCCGTGGCCGCGGAGAGGTCGGGTAGGGAGCCGAAGAGGCCCTGGGTGTAGGGGTGGAGGGCCTTTCCGAAGACCTGATCCACCGTGCCGTATTCGACGATCTCGCCCGAATACATGGTGGCCACCTCGTCGCAGTTCTCGGCCACCAGGCCCAGGGAGTGGGTGATGAAGAGCACCGAGGTGCCGTTCTCCCTGATGAGCTTGCGCATGAGGTCGAGCACCTGGGCCTGGATGGTGACGTCCAGGGCGGTGGTGGGCTCGTCGGCCAGGAGGAGCTTGGGGTTGCAGGCCAGGGCCAGCGCGATCACGACGCGCTGCTTCATGCCGCCGGAGAACTGGTGGGGGTATTCCTTGGCGCGGTCGGCCGGGATGCCCACCGTCTCGAGCATGGCCTGGGCCTTCTTCCAGGCGTCCTCAATGCTCAGCTCCTCGTGCTTGCGCACGGTCTCGGCGATCTGCTCGCCCACGGTGAGCACGGGGTTGAGGGCCGTCATCGGGTCCTGGAAGATCATGGCCACGTCCTTACCGCGCATGTCGCGCAGCTCGCGCTTGCCCATGGCCAGGACATCGGCTCCCGCGAAGCGGATGGAGCCTTCCACGATCTTGCCCTGTGGGGCGCGGACCATGTTCAGGATGGAGAGGGCCAAGGTGGTCTTGCCGGCGCCGGTCTCGCCGACCAGGCCGAGGACCTTGCCCGCCTCCATGCCCATCGAGAGGCCGTTCACGGCCCGCACCGTCTTGCGGTTGGAGAAATAGTGGACCCTGAGGTCGCTTATCTCAAGTATGTTTTCCATGGGATCCGCCTATCGCTTGAGTTTGGGGTCGAGGGCGTCGCGCAAGCCGTCGCCGATGAGGTTGTAGGCCAGCACCGTGATCAGGATGGTGAGGCCGGGGGCGAAGAGGAGGTGCGGCGCGTACTGGATGAACTCCCTGGCCTCGGAGAGCATGTTGCCCCACTCCGGCTTGGGCGGGAGGATGCCCAGGCCCAGGAAGGACAGCGAGGCCGCCCAGTTGATGGCCGAGCCGACGTTCAGTGTGGACTGGACGATGATGGGCGAGGTGATGTTGGGGAGGATGTGCCGCAGCACGATGCGGAAATCGCCAGCGCCGATGCAGTGGGCGGCCTCCACGAACTCCTGGTCCTTAACCTGGATGATCGATGCGCGCACGATGCGGATGTAGCCCGGAATCATCGACGAGGCGATGGCGATCAGGAGGTTGAAGAAACTGTTGCCCAGGGCGGCGACGATGGCGATGGCCAGCAAAATTGTCGGTATCGAGAGAAGGATGTCGGTGGCGCGCATGATCAGGGTATCGAAGAGGCCGCCCTTGTAGCCGGCGATCGAGCCTAAAATGCCGCCGGCGCAGAGGGAAATGGCCACGGCGGCGAAGCCGATGATCATGGAAACGCGGGCGCCGTGCACCAGGCGGCCCAGGATGTCGCGGCCGTAGTTGTCCGAGCCCAGGATGAAGGTGTGTTCGATGTCCTTGTCATGGTAATAGACTGTGCCCGACTCGCCCGGCTTCAGGAGGGCGTTCTCCAGGGAGTTGGAGGTTACGAAGTCGTACTCGTAGAGGAGGTCGGCGAAGATGGCGACGCCGGCGAAGCCGACGACGATGACGAGGCTGATCACGGCCAGCTTGTTGCGCGAGAGCTGGCGCCAGAACTGGGCGAAATTCCTGCCCGAGCGGCGCAGGGCGCGCGCGAAGTTCGAGCCGCGGCCGGCGGCGACGGCGGTGGTGGTGGTAGCTGAGGCGCTCATGCCTGGCTCCTTGCGGCCGCCGCGGCGGGCCTGCGCTTCTTGCGGGCGAAGGTGGTCTTGATCCTCGGGTCGATGAAGCCATAGAGGATGTCCACGATGAGGTTCATGACGGTGAAGGTCAGGGCCACGAAGCAGACCGAGCCCAGGATCTGGGGCGTGTCCTTCTGGTAGATGGCGTCCACCATGATGGTGCCCAGGCCGGGATAGGAGAAGATCTTCTCGGTGAGCACGGCGCCGCCCAGGAGCTGGCCGAACTGGAGGCCGGCCACGGTGACCACGGGGATGAGGGCGTTGCGCAGGGCGTGCTTGAACACGACGACCTTCTCGTCCATGCCCTTCACGCGCGCCGTCCTGATGTAGTCCTGCTGCATGACCTCGAGCATCGAGGAGCGGGTCATGCGCATGATCACCGCCATGGAGTACATGCTCAAGGTGATGGTGGGCAAAATCAGGGAGAGGAAATTGCCCGGGTTGGACATGGCGGGGAAGATGCGCAGGTTGTTGGCGAAGGTGTAGATCAGGACCATGGCCGCCCAAAAGACGGGGATCGAGGCTCCGAAGAGGGCGAAGACGGTAAAGATCATGTCCACGGCGGAATAAGGATGGGTGGCCGACAGGATGCCGATCGGCACGCCGACGGCAAGGGCCAGGAAGAGGGCGCCCGCCGCCAGGATGAGGGTATTGGGAAACGAGCTCAGGATGAGTTCGAAGACGTTCCTGTTGGAGACGTAGGAGCGGCCGAGGTCGCCGAAGAGGAGACCGCGGTAGCCGAAGATCGGGTGCTTGTACCCGAAGAGGAAGCGCACGTACTGGACCAGGA
>JAJTBU010000243.1 GCA_021286735.1 bacterium | reverse complement strand
GGGCGTGTTCTCTGCCCGGCTCATTCCGTATAGGGGCAGCTGGCTCGAGTTCGAGATCGACCAGAAGAAAGAACTCATCTACACCAAGATCGACCGCAAGAAGAAGTTCCTCGGCACCCTCTTCCTCCGCGCCATCGGCGTCAACAGCCGCGAGGATATCATCGAGGCCTTCTACAAGACCGCCTCCGTCGAGCTCGGCGACAGCGCCGAGTCCAGGGAGCAGATCGTCGGCAAGGTGCTGGCCAAGGCCATCTACATCGAAGTGGACGACGAGAAAAAGAAGCTCTTCCGCGCGGGCGAGAAGCTCCACCTCCACGAGGTCGACGAGCTGGCCAACCTCGGCATCGACTCCATTGAAGTGATCGACTTCGAGCACCCCGATTCGATGCACAACGAGATGATCCTCCACTGCTTCGACCGCGAGGACGTCAAGCTCGAGAAGGAGAGCGTCGAGCAGGACGAGCCTTCCAAGGCCGACGCCCTGGCCGCCGTCTATTCCACCCTCCAGCCCGGCGAGCCCATCACGGTCGAGGGCGCCGAGAAGGACCTCAACTCGATGTTCTTCTCCTCGCGCAAGTACGACCTGGGCAAGGTCGGCCGCTACAAGCTCAACAAGAAGTTCAACTACGCCACGCCCTTCTCCGAGTTCACCCTCACGCGCACCGACATCGTGGCCACCATGAAGCACCTCATGGACGTGTACTACGGCGAGGCCTACGTCGACGATATCGACCACCTGGGCAACAGGCGCGTCCGCTCCGTGGGCGAACTCCTGGCCAACGTCATGAAGAGCGCCTTCGCGCGCATGGAGCGCATCGCCAAGGAGCGCATGGCCCTCAAGGAAACCGAGACCGTCAGGCCCCAGGACCTCGTGTCGATCAAGCCGATCGTCGCGGCCATCAAGGAATTCTTCGGCTCCTCCCAGCTCTCCCAGTTCATGGACCAGGTCAACCCGCTCGCCGAGCTGACCCACAAGCGCAGGCTGAACGCCCTGGGCCCGGGCGGCCTCTCGCGCGACCGCGCCGGCTTCGAGGTCCGCGACGTCCACTACACCCACTACGGCCGCATGTGCCCCATCGAGACGCCGGAAGGCCCGAACATCGGCCTCATCGTCTCCCTGGCGACCTACACCACCGTCAACGACTACGGCTTCCTCGAGACGCCCTACCGCAAGGTGGTGGACGGCATCGTCACCCGCGAGGTCGAGTACCTCTCGGCCATCGACGAGGACCGCTACTACGTGGCCCAGGCCTCCGCCCGCATCGACAGGGCGGGCAACTTCCTCGACGAGTCCATTTCCTGCCGCCACCAGGGCGACTACACGATGCGCCCGCCGAAGGAACTCCAGTACATGGACGTGTCGCCGAAGCAGATCATCTCGGTCTCGGCCTCGCTGATCCCCTTCCTGGAGCACGACGACGCCAACCGCGCCCTCATGGGCTCGAACATGCAGCGCCAGGCCGTTCCCCTCGTCTTCCCCGAGCCGCCCAGAGTCGGCACGGGCATGGAGTGGAAGACCGCCTACGATTCCGGCGTCCTCCTCAAGGCGAAGCGCGCAGGCGTGGTCGAGTACGTCGACGCCGAGCGCATCGTGATCGCCCCCGCGGGCGCCGATCCGACCGACCGCGACACCTACCTCCTCGTGAAGTACCAGCGCACCAACCAGGACACCTGCTACAACCAGAGGCCCGTCGTCAAGCTCGGTGAGAAGATCATGAAGGGCCAGGTCGTCGCCGACGGCCCCGCTACCTTCAACGGCGAGCTCGCCCTGGGCCGCAACATCCTGGCCGGTTTCGTGCCCTGGAACGGCTACAACTACGAGGACGCCATCCTCATCTCCGAACGCGTGGTCAAGGAGGACATGTTCACCTCCATCCATATAAAGGAGTTCCAGACCGAGGTCCGCGAGACCAAGCTGGGCCCCGAGCGGATCACGCGCGACATCCCCAACACCAGCGAGAAGATCCTGGACAACCTGGACGCCGAGGGCATCATCCGCGTCGGCGCCAAGGTGAACGCGGGCGACATCCTCGTCGGCAAGGTCACGCCCAAGAGCGACACCGACACGACCCCCGAGTTTAAGCTCCTCAACTCGATCTTCGGCGAGAAGGCCAAGGACGTCCGCGATTCCTCCCTGCGCGTTCCCCACGGCATCGAGGGCACCATCATCGACGTGCAGCGTCTGAAGCGCTCCGCCAACGACGACCTCTCCCCCGGCGTGGAGGAGGTGGTCAAGGTCCTGATCGCCGCCAAGCGCAAGCTCAAGGAAGGCGACAAGATGGCCGGCCGCCACGGAAACAAGGGCGTCGTCGCCCGCGTGCTCCCCGTGGAGGACATGCCCTACCTGGACGACGGCACTCCGCTCGACATCTGCCTCAACCCGCTGGGCGTCCCCTCGCGAATGAACATCGGCCAGATCATGGAGACCGAACTCGGCTGGGCGGCAAGCACGCTGAACGAGTGGTTCTCCTGCCACGTCTTCCAGTCGCCCTCGCAGGAGCAGATCGAGGCCAAGCTCGAGCAGGCCAAGCTGCCCGGCAGCTGCAAGACGAACGTGCGCGACGGCAGGACCGGCGAGTCCTTCAAGAACCTGGTCACTGTCGGCGTGGTCTACTTCATGAAATTGCACCACCTCGTCGACGACAAGATGCACGCGCGCTCCACCGGCCCCTATTCGCTGGTGACCCAGCAGCCGCTCGGCGGCAAGGCCCAGTTCGGCGGCCAGCGCCTTGGCGAAATGGAAGTCTGGGCCCTGGAGGCCTATGGCGCCGCCAACGTCCTGCAGGAGCTGCTCACGATCAAGTCGGACGACATGACCGGACGCGCCAAGGTGTACGAGGCGATCGTGAAGGGCGAGCCGCACACCGCGGCCGGCATCCCCGAGGCCTTCAACGTCATGGTCCAGGAACTGCGCGGCCTGGCGCTCGACATCCGCGTTTTCGACGCCAAGGGCAAGCAGATCGCGCTGACGGAACGCGACGAAGATATTATCAACAAGAACACCGGGGCCTTCTAAAGGGCCCGGGCCGGCGGTCGCCGGCGTTTCTTTGGAAAGTTTAGCGCGGTTTCGCGGCGCCCTGGGCGAGCGAGACCGCAATGCGCGGCTGCCGCGGGGCCGCCGCGCGATATCCGGTTCCCGGCAGGGCCCCGGATGAGACCCGAGGGGGTAGCATGAGAGATATCCAGGATTTTGACAGCATAGCGATCCGTCTGGCCAGTCCCGAAATGATCAGGGCCTGGTCCTACGGCGAAGTCAAGAAGCCTGAAACCATCAACTACCGCACGCTCCGCCCCGAAAGGGACGGCCTCTTCTGCGAGCGGATTTTCGGCACCACCAAAGAGTGGGAATGCTATTGCGGCAAGTTCAAGTCCATCCGCTACAAGGGCGTCATCTGCGACCGCTGCGGCGTCGAGGTCACGCACTTCAGGGTGAGGCGCGAGCGCATGGGCCACATCGAGCTGGCCTGCCCGGTTTCCCACATCTGGTGCTACCGCTCCGTCCCCAGCCGGATGGGCCTCCTCCTCGACCTCCCGGTCGCCGCGCTCCGCTCCATCCTCTACTACGAGAAGTTCATCGTCATCGACCCGGGCGAAACCGAGCTCAAGAAGATGCAGCTCCTCTCCGAGGAAGAGTACAACGCCGCCCAGGACCGCTTCGGCGGCGCCTTCACGGCGGGCATGGGCGCCGAGGCCATCCGCTCCCTCCTGGAGCAGCTCAACCTCGACGAGCTGGCAGCCGAGCTCCGCGAGAAGATGATCGCCAAGGGCCCCAAGGCTGACAAGCGCCTCCTCAAGCGCATCGAGATCGTCGAATCCTTCCGCAACTCCGGCAACAAGCCCGAGTGGATGATCCTCTCCGTCGTGCCCGTGATTCCCCCCGAGCTCCGCCCCATGGTCCAGCTCGACGGCGGCCGCTTCGCGACCAGCGACCTCAACGACCTCTACCGCCGCGTGATCAACCGCAACAACCGCCTGAAGCGCCTCCAGAACCTCAACGCGCCCGAGATCATCATCCGCAACGAGAAGCGCATGCTCCAGGAAGCCGTCGACGCCCTCTTCGACAACACGAAGAAGAAGCGCGTGGTGAAGGGCGCCTCCAACAGGCCGCTCAAGTCCCTCTCCGACATGCTCAAGGGCAAGCAGGGCCGCTTCCGCCAGAACCT
>JAJTBU010000242.1 GCA_021286735.1 bacterium | reverse complement strand
GAGGACATCCGGCGGGTCTTCCCCGCCACCATCGAGCTCGCCACCGTCGCCATCTTGCTCGGCGTCCTGGTCGGCGTGCCTCTGGGCGTGTTCGCCGCGACTAGGCACGGAAGGTTGGGCGATCACGTCGTCCGCGTCTTGAGCCTCTTCGGGTATTCGACGCCGATTTTCTGGTTCGGCCTCATGGGGCTGCTGATATTTTACGCCAAGCTCGGCTGGGTGGGCGGCGCGGGCCGGATGGACATCGCCTTCGACGGCATCATGCAGGCCAAGACGGGATTCGTCCTCCTTGACGCCCTCCTCGCGGGCGAGAAGGACATCTTCTTCAGCGCCCTGAAGCACATCGTGCTTCCCGCTAGCATCCTCGGCCTGCACTCGACCGCCTACATCAGCAGGATGACGCGGTCCTTCATGCTCGCGCAGCTTTCCCAGGAATACATCCTCACTGCCAGGGTCAAGGGCCTTTCCGAGCGGACGGTGATTTGGCGGCACGCGTTCAAGAACATCCTGGTGCAGCTCCTCACGATCATCGCGCTGATCTACGGCAACCTCCTGGAGGGAGCCGTGCTTATCGAGACCGTGTTCGCCTGGCCGGGGTTCGGCTCCTACCTGACAGGAGGGCTCCTCCTCGGCGACATGAACGCGGTGATGGGATGCGTTCTCCTCATCGGCCTCATCTTCGTCGCGTTCAACCTGCTCGCCGACGCGTTGTACCAAGTCTTCGATCCAAGGACCAAGTCATGACGAATAAAAATCGCACAACGCGATCAGGGAAGGCCGGCGCCACCCGGAGCGGGCGCTCGTCCGAAGGACGCTCGGAGGCGCGCAGGGCGGAGATGAGGAAGACGTTGGCCGCCATACTCAAGAACCCGCTCACGGTCGCGGGGCTGGCGGTGATCGCCTTCCTCCTCGTCGTGGCCGCGCTGGCGCCCGTTCTCGCCACCCACAATCCCGCCGCGCAGAACCTCTCTGAGGCGCTCAGGGCGCCCGGGCTGGGTCACCTGTTCGGCACCGACGAGTTCGGCCGGGACGTCTACAGCAGGCTCGTCTATGGATCGCGCATAACGCTCTACATTATATGCCTGGTGTCGGTCATCGTAGGGCCGATCGGGCTCATCGTGGGCGCGGTGTCGGGCTACCTGGGCGGAATCGTCGACACGATCATGATGCGGATCACCGACATCTTCATATCGTTTCCGAGCCTGGTGCTGGCGCTCGCCTTCGTCGCGGCGCTGGGGCCGGGGCTCGAGCACGCGGTCATCGCCATAGCCCTGACTTCCTGGCCCTCGATCGCCAGGCTCGCCCGGGCCGAGACGCTCTCCCTGAGGAAGGCCGACTACATCGTGGCCGTGGAGCTGGAAGGCGCCTCCAAGGCCAGGGTCATATTCCGCCACATCATGCCCATGTGCATGTCCTCCGTGATCGTCCGGCTCACCATGAACATGGCCGGCATCATACTGACCGCCGCCGGGCTGGGATTCCTGGGTCTGGGCGCACTCCCGCCCGCGCCGGAATGGGGCGCCATGATCTCGTCGGGGCGGCGCTACATGCTCGAGAGCTGGTGGCTGGTGGCGGTGCCCGGCGCGGCGATCCTGGTGGTGAGCCTCGCCTTCAACCTCTTCGGGGACGGGCTGCGCGACGCGCTCGACCCGCGGCTGGAATAGGGGGAAATCATGGAAGACGTCAGGCTGCGAGTTGAGTCGCTCAACGTCAGTTTCCCCAACGGCGGGGAGCTGACCAGGGCGGTCAGGGGAGTTTCCTTCACCTTGGGCAAGGAAAAGCTGGCGATCGTCGGCGAGTCCGGGTCGGGAAAATCGACGATCGGCAGGAGCCTGCTGCGGCTCCTCCCTCGAAAGGCGGTCGTGAGCGCGGAACGGCTCGAGTTCGACGGGATCGATATCCTCAAGGCTTCGGAACCGGAGATGCGCTCCATCCGCGGCAAGCGGATTTCAATGATCCTCCAGGACCCAAAATTCTCCCTCAACCCCGTCATGAGGATAGGCGACCAGATCGCCGAGGCCTACATCGCGCACGCGAAGGTGGGCAAGAAGCTCGCCGAGGAAAAGGCCCTGCACATGCTCGAGAAAGTGCAGATCAGGGAGCCCGGCAGGGCCTATCGCCTGTACCCGCACGAAGTGTCGGGGGGCATGGGGCAGCGGGCCATGATCGCTATGATGATGATCGCCGAGCCCGAGATAATCATCGCGGACGAGCCGACCTCCGCCCTCGACGTATCGGTCAGGGAGCAGGTGCTCGAAGTGCTGCGCGAACTCGTGGACCGATCGGGCATCGGGCTAATCTTCATAAGCCACGACCTGAATTTGGTCAGGCATTTCTGCGACAGGGTGCTGGTGATGTATTCCGGCAAGGTCCTCGAGGAAGTCGAGGCGCGCCGGCTCGACGATGCGCGCCATCCCTACACGCGCGGGCTCCTGGATTCGCTTCCGAGCCTGGCGCATCGAAGAGCGCATCTGCCGACCTTGGTCAGGGATCCGGCATGGCTCGCGTGAGCAAGGAGGCCTCGATGAACACGCCAAAGCTGCTGGCGGAAAACTTGACCCTCGATTTCGGCAAGGGCGCGGAGGCGCATCGCGTCCTGCGCGATGTGGGCTTCTCCGTGGCCGACGGCGAAAGCTTTGGCCTGGTGGGGGAGTCGGGCTCGGGCAAGACGACGGTGCTCCGCTGCATCGCGGGCCAGTACAAGCACTGGACCGGCTCGATCCGGATGGATGGGAAGGTCCTGCCGAAGGAACTCACCAAGGAGCGCTGCAGGCAGATTCAGATGGTCTTCCAGGACCCCTACGGCTCCCTGCATCCCAAGAAGACCATCCATTCCGCCCTGATGGAGCCGCTGGCGATCCACCAGGTTCCCGGGGACAGGGAGGGGAAGGTCGCCGAAGCCCTGGAAAGCGTCGGGCTCGACAGGGAATTCCGTTGGCGCTACCCGCACCAGCTCTCGGGAGGCCAGCGCCAGCGGGTGGCGATAGCGCGCGCCCTCATCCTGGACCCCCGCGTCCTTTTGCTGGACGAGCCCACTTCGGCGCTCGACGTGTCGATACAGGCGGAAATCCTCAACCTTCTCGCGGAGCTGCGCAAGAGCCGCGGGCTGACCTACATCCTCGTCTCCCACGACCTCGGAGTCGTCGCCCATCTTTGCGAGCGCATGGCGGTGATGCAGGCCGGCGCCATCCTCGAGACGCTCGAGGCCGCCAGCCTCGCCGACATCGAGCCCAAGGCGGCTTACACGAAGACGCTCCTGGACGCGAGCAGGGAGTACGGCAAGGCGAGGGGCGGGGCGTAGACGGGGCCCGCCCAAGGACGAGAGGCGCGCCTACAGGCGGTCTTTCAGGAATGCCAGGGCCTGCGCGCGCATGGCCGCGGTCTCGAAATGGGCGCCGGGCGCCGCGCGCAGGAGCCAGCGCTCAGGGAAGCCCGCCGCCTCGTAGGCCGCGCCGACCTTGGGCTCGATTTCCGCGAAACCTTCCTTTGGAGTCAGCGCGTCTGCGCTCCCGTTCAGGCTCAGGTGCCACCGCGGGGCGATGAGCGACACTATGTCGGCGGTGGAGAATTCCTTGAGCAGGCCGGGGACGTAGTAGTAGACGCCGTGGCGGTCGTGCGAGCCGAGCCGGTCGAGGGTGTGGTAATCCGTCATCGCGCAGAGGTCGACGCAGGCGGCGATCCGCGGATCGAGGGCCGCGGTCCACCAGGAGAGGGTTCCGCCCATGGACATTCCCAGGGCGCCGATCCTCGCGGGGTTGACCTCCGGCCGCGACGCGAGGTAATCAACGGCCCGCAGGGCGTCCCACACCATCTTTCCCCAGAGCACCTCGCCGCGCCAGAGCAGGCGCTTGTAGGTCTCCGACTCGGTTTTGGCGCGGCGGTCGCCGAAGCACCAGGCGTCGCAGCAAAGCACCGAGAAGCCGGCCGCTGCGAGGGCCTTCCCGTAGGGCTCGGCCTGCAGGTATTCGGCGCCGTACAGAACCTCGTCCTTGCCCCTTCGATAATTCCCGCCGTGCGAATGGCAGTAGAGAATGGCGGGACCTTTCTCCGTCCCTCCCTTCGGGGACAAGAAGTAGGCGGGGACGGGCTCTTGGCCGTTCAAGTCCAGGAGGAGGGTTTCGAGGGTGAAGCAGTCCCTGTCCTCGAGGGAGACGCGCTCCGAACTC
>JAJTBU010000241.1 GCA_021286735.1 bacterium | reverse complement strand
CGGTCGTCGCCCGCCTCTCGGGCGGCTTCCTCCTGCCCGCCCTGATCCTCGTCATGGTCACCTGCATCCTCATGGGCATGGGCATGCCCTGCACTCCAGCCTACATAATCTCGGTGGTCATCGGCGCGCCGGCGATGAACGCCCTCGGCATAGCGACGCTTCCCGCCCACCTCTTCGTCTTCTACTTCGCCATCCTGGCCGAGCTGACGCCTCCCGACGCCATCGTGGCCTACTGCGCCGCGACGATCGCCGGGGCCGATCCCTGGAAGACGGGATGGGAGGCCAGCTTCCTGGGCATCATGGGATACATAATCCCCTTCGTCTTCATCTACAACGGGGCGATCATCCTGAACGGACCGATCTACGCCATCGTGGGGACGGCCATGGTGCTCTTCATCGTCGTCGCGCTCAATTCGGCGGCGGTCACGTCTTTCTTCTTCCACCCGATCAAGCTCGGCGGAAGGGTGCTGCTTTGGCTGGCGGCGGCCGGACTCGTGGTGCTCTCCTGCCAGAAGGCGCTCTTCGAGCATGAGGTCGCCTCCATCGTCATCATCGCGGCCGGGCTCGCCTTCATCGTGGCCTACACCCTGATAAACCGCAAGATGATCCAGCGGTACAGGGCGGCGGTCGCCTGAAATGATCGTTCGCGGCGGCGCGACCACCTACGGGGAGGACGTGGGGATCCTCATGCTGGACACGCGCTTTCCCCGCCTGCGCGGCGATATCGGCAACGCCAAGACCTTCGGCTTCCCGGTGTCCTATCTCAGGGTCCGGGGGGCCTCCCCGGCGCGAGTGGTGAAGGAGGGCGACCCGAGCCTTCTCGAGCCCTTCGTCGAGGGGGCCCGGGAGCTGGAGCGCCGCGGCTGCAGGGCGATCGCGACGAGCTGCGGCTTTTTGGCGCTGTTCCAAGAGGCTTTGGCCGCTTCGGTGGGCGTGCCCGTCTTCACTTCCAGCCTGCTGCAGATTCCCCTCCTGAGCAGGATATGCGGGGCTGGGGGGAAGATCGGGGTCATGACGGCGCGCGCCGCCTCCCTGACCGAGCGGCACTTCGCCCAGTCCGGCGCGGCCGGGGTGCCCCGCGCCGTCGCCGGCATGGAGGGCTGCCCCGAGTTCTCCAAGGTCTTCCTGGAGGAGGAGGGGCCCGAGGCTTCGCTGTCCATGGACGCGGACCGCGTGCGCGCCGAACTGGCGGCCGTCGCCGCGAAGCTGGTGGCCGAAAACCCGGACGTGAGGGCGGTAGTCCTGGAATGCACGAACATGCCGCCTTTCAGGGGCGCGATACAGGAAGCCTGCGGCCGGCCCGTCTACGACATAGTGACGCTCGTCGAGTATGTCCATTCGGGGCTCTGCCTTTCATAAAAAACGCGGAAACGAGGCGAAACAATGGAAACGATGCGATGCGAAGTGGCCGTGCTCGGCGCCGGGGTGAACGGCACCTCGATAGCCTATGAGCTCTGCAGGCGCGGGAAGAGCGTGCTGCTTCTCGACCGGAAGGTGATGGGCGCGGGCGCCTCGGGCGCCTGCGACGACATGATACTCCTCCAGTCCAAGAAACCCGGCATTCTGCTCGAAATGGCCTTCGCGAGCCTCGAGCGCTTCAAGGCGCTCGTGGACGAGCTGCCCTGCGATATCGAATTCGACACGAGGGGCGGCACCATCCTCATCGAGGACGGGGAGCACCTCGCCGTCATGGAGGACTTCGTGGCGAAGCAGCGCGCCTGCGGCCTCGACGTCGAGATAATCGACGCCGCGAGGCTGCGCGGGCTCCAGCCCCTCGTCGCCAGGGACATCATCGCCTCGACCTACAGCCCGACCGATTCCCAGGTAAACCCCATGCTCCTCATGAAGGGATTCGCCCTGGGCGGGACGAAACTTGGGCTGCGTCACCGTTCCGGAGTCTGGCCCCTCGGCATCGATCGGCTGGCTGAGGGCTGGGCGCTCGACCTTTCCGATGGCTCGCGCGTCGAGGCGGAAGCCATCGTCGACGCCGCGGGCGCCTGGGCGAACGACCTGACGAAGATGATCGGCTTCCAGGTGCCGATAGCGCCGAGGAAGGGGCAGGTCGTCGTCACCGAGTCCCTCCCCCCGATCGGGGCCACGAATGTTTGGAGCGCCCAGTACATCGTCTCCAAGCTGAAGCCGCAGGCGGCCCCCGCGAGCGGGGCGGAGGCTGCGGCGAAAAAGCCGGCCGACCGCTTCGGCCTGGGCTTCGCCTTCACGGGCACCCATAGCGGGAACTACCTGATCGGCAGCACGAGGGAGAACGCCGGCTACGACACGACGACCGACCCCGAAGCCCTGGGGCTCATCACCCGGCAGGTGCAGCGGTTCTTCCCGGCGCTCTCGCGGATCAACTTCATCCGCAGCTTCGCCGGCCTGCGTCCCTCGACGCCCGACGGCATGCCCATCCTCGGCGAGGTGCCGGGCGCCCCGCGCTTTTTCGTGGCCGCGGGCCACCAGGTGATGGCCGACCTCATCTGCGGCGACAAGCCCACCTTCCCCATGGAAGCCTTCGCGCCGGGGCGCTTCGCCGCGACGTCGCCGGGGGCCGCGCGATGAAGCCGAGCCTCGACGCCCGCGACGTCCTCCTGCTCGAATGTCTCCGCGACGCCGAAGGCCCCCTGGGCTCCTGGAGCCTCGTCGAGGAACTCGAGAAGCGCGGGTGCAAGGTCAGCTCGGCCTCGATCGGGCGAATCCTCTACCGCCTCGAATCCCTGGGGTTCGTGGAGAGCCACGCGAACAAGGGCAGGATAATCACCGAGGAGGGGCGCAGGGCGATCGGCAAGACGAAGGCCTATCTGTCGATGGATCACCACCGCAAGAAGCTCGAGAGCCTCATCGACAGCCGCATCCTCGACGAATTCATCATGGTGCTCCAGGCGCGCAAGGCCATCGAGCGCGAGACCGTCAGGCTGGCGGCCGAGAACATAAGCGAGGCAAAACTCCACCGCATCGAGGATCTCATCCTGGAACAGGAAGCCAAGGCTTCGCGCGGCGAAAGCATCGCGGATATCGACATCGCCTTCCACAGGGAGATCGCCGAGGCGTCCACCAATTCCGCCCTGCTGGCCCTCTACGGAATCCTGGCAATGATGGGGCAGCAGTCGGAGCTCTTCGAGTTCATGCGCAGCCGCGTTGGAACTTCCTACCGTTCGGCGCACCGCTCCATCCTCGAGGCCCTGCAGGCCCACGATCCGGACAGGGCCGAGCGCTGCATCATCGCGCACATGGATGGGCTGATCGAGGACGTGAAAAAGTATTGGGAAATTTTCAGGGGGTAAGGCCATGGAAGAAGTCGACAAGGCGGGCGCCGACAGGCTCATCTGCCGATGCGAGGAGATAACCGAGCGCGAGATTCGGGAGGCGATCCGCGCCGGCGCGCGGAGCGTGGTGGAGATCAAGCGCTGGACGCGGGCGGGAATGGGAATCTGCCAAGGGCGCTCCTGCCGCAGGCTCGTCGAGAGAATTTTAGCCGAAGAGCTTCACCTCAGGCCGGAGGAGGTCGCGATATCCTCGTTCCGGCAGCCGGTGAGGCCCGTATCGATGCGCTCGATGGATGAAGAGAATTGAGCGGCGCCGAACGCCGCGAAGCAATGGGAGGTCACTCGATGGACTTCGGTAGGCTGATCGTCGCCATGGCGACTCCTTTCAAGAAGGATCTGGAAATCGACCTGGAGAAGGCGGCGGCCCTCGCGGCCCGCCTCGTCGCCGACAGCGTCGACTCGCTCGTTTTGAGCGGCACGACCGGCGAATCGCCGACGCTCTCCCGAAAGGAGAAGGTCGACCTCATCGCCTCCGTGAAGAAGGCGGTCAAGGTCCCCATAATAAGCAACGCGGGGACGAACGATACCAGGGCTTCGATCCAGTACGCCAGGGACGCCGAGGAAGCGGGGGCCGACGGCCTCCTCCTCGTGGCGCCCTACTACAACAAGCCGGACCAGGGCATGCTCTACGACCACTTCGCCGCGATAGCCTCCTCCGTGCGCATCCCCTCGATGCTTTACAACGTTCCGGGACGGACCGCCATTTCGATCCGGCCGGAGACCATCGTGAAGCTCTCGCGCGACGTGCCGAACATAACGATGCTGAAAGACGCCGCCGGCAATCTCGACGGCACGACCATCGTGATCAGGGACGCCGCGCCCGGATTCCGCGCCTACACGGGCGAGGATTCCCTGACCTTGCCGAGCCTCGCGATCGGGGCCCACGGCGTGGTGTCCGTCACGGGCCACGTCGCGGC
>JAJTBU010000240.1 GCA_021286735.1 bacterium | reverse complement strand
GCGTTTTTATCCAGCTCGAGGTCTTGAGGTCGAAGGCTTCCATGCGCTGCAGCGCCCGATAGCGCTCTTCGTCGAGGAGCTCGATTCCCATGCCGGCGGCCATGTCGACGACGGTGTTTTCCGGCTTGAATTCCTTTCTCGATTCGAGCGCCGCGCGATCGTAGCAGAGGCTCCTGCGCCCTTTGGGGCTTTCCTCCGCGCAGTCGCAGAAGAGGTAGGCGTCGTTTTCGCGGCCGATGACGTCGGGTTCGCCTCCGGTCCGCTCCATTTCATGGAGCGAGCGAAGTTTTTCGGGATTCGCGGCGATGCGCTGCGCGACGCTGTCCCATGCCGCGTCCGCGTGGCGGTTCATGTGTTTCTCGAACCTGGCTTTCAGAGTCCGTAGCAGGGCTTCCTGCTGATCGACGGCGAGCGCTTCCATACTTGTTTTCCCTCCAGTAATAAAGTATTGCGATAGTGAGATGATTATCAAGTTTTCCAAGGAGGCGGGACTATGATCGCCGAAGGAACCAAAGCGCCGG
This sequence comes from bacterium, assembly GCA_021286735.1. Lineage (GTDB taxonomy): Bacteria > Spirochaetota > Spirochaetia > Treponematales > Rectinemataceae > JAJTBU01. The sequence goes on along the minus strand of JAJTBU010000240.1, from coordinate 3,730 downwards.
ATTTCGCGCTGCAGGACGCGGACGGCAAGGTTTGGACGTTGGCCGATTTTGCGGGGAGCGAGTTCGTGCTCTATTTCTACCCGCGCGACAATACGCCGGGGTGCACGGTGGAGGCCTGCGGCTTCCGCGACAGGGGGGCGGAGTTCGCGGCCCGCGGCGTGAGGGTCGTCGGCGTGAGCCCTGACACGGCGGCCTCGCACGACAAGTTCCGCCGCAGGCATGCGCTTTCCTTCATTCTTCTGGCCGATCCCGAGAAGAAGGCGCTCGAAGCCTATGGCGCTTGGGGCGAGAAGATGATGTACGGCCGGAAGATGATGGGGGTGATCCGCTCGACTTTCGTGATCGGCGCGGACGGGGTCGTGAAGAAGGTCTTCCCGAAGGTGTCGCCGCTGGGCCACGCGGAAAAGGTGCTGGCGGCGCTCTAGCCGCGGCGCGCCGGCTACCGCCCGGCCCTCAGTAATCGATGGGGGCGTTCCGGTCGCGCTTGGCCTGGCCGCGGACCTTCTTGGAGGCCAGGCGCCGCTCCTTGGCCGCGCGGCCGGGCTTGGTGGGGATGCGCGGCGGGTCGCGGCGCGCCGCCGCGACGACGAGGTCGAGGAGGCGGTCGAAGGCCCGGTCGCGGTTGGCGCCCTGGGTGCGCTCGTCGCTGACCTGGACGAAGAGGAAGCCTTCCGCGTTTATGCGGTTGGCCAGCCTGGATGCGGCCTGCCGCCGCTCGGCCTCGCCCAGGCCTTCGATGGCGGCGAAGGGCACCTTGGCGGTCACCTTGGTGTTCACTTTGTTGACGTTCTGGCCGCCCGGGCCGCCCGCCCTCGAGAACTCCATCTCGATCGCGGCGCCGATGGAGGCCGCTATCAGGTCGACTTTCATGGCTTGAGCCCCCGGAGCATCTCGAGGGCGCTGCTCAAGTGCCGCTTCTGGGCCTCGCGGGCCGCGGCCTCGTCGCGCGCCTCGATGGCGGCCACCAGGGCGCCGTGCTCCTCGATGATCTTCTGCGGCCAGCCCTCCAGGGCGAGGAGCTTGACGCGGCTTATCACGATGTATTTGTCCATGGTGGCCGACATCCCCTCGTAGAGCCGCGCGAGGAGGGGATTGCGCGCCGCCTGCACGATGAGCATGTGCAGCATAGAGTCCCACTGCGCGCCGGTGGAGGCGCCGCGGCTCGGCCCGCCGTGCACCTCGATCAGGCGGGCCACGCATTCCTTCATGCGCTCGAGCTGTTCGTCCGTGCGGCGCAGGGCCGCGAGCCCCGCGATGGGCGGTTCGATGATCAGGCGCATCTCCATGAGGTTGATGAGCATGTCGCCCGGGTAGAGCGAGACGAACTTGAGGCTCGCGACGAAGTCGTCGGGCGCGGGTGCCTTGATATAGGCGCCCTGGCGCTCCCTGATCTCGATAGAGCCCTGGGCCTCCATCGCGATCATCACTTCCCTGAGGAGATTCCTGCTCACTTTGAGCCGTTCGGCGAGGACGCGCTCGGGCGGAAGCTTGCCGTCGGGGAAAGCCGCCGGGTCCTGGATCATCGCCTCGATCGCGCGCAATAGCTCTTCTTTTCTTTTTTCCATTCGTGCTTATGCCTTGACGTGATTATACTCCGGGATTAGTATTTAGGCAATGTGGTCCTACCAAGGTAGTACCACAATTCAGGAGAAGCAGTATGAGAAGCGACAGAGCGAAGCTCGGTCCGCAGAGGGCGCCGCACAGGGCCCTCCTGAAGGCCGCCGGCTATACGGATTGGGAACTCGAGCGGCCCTGGGTCGGCGTGGCCAACGCCTACAACCAGATCATCCCGGGCCACGTCCATCTGCAGAGAATCACGGAGGCTGTCAAGGCGGGCATCTACGCCGCCGGCGGCCTTCCCATCGAATTTCCGACGATCGGCGTCTGCGACGGCATCGCCATGAACCACATCGGCATGAAGTTCTCGCTGCCCTCGCGCGAGCTCATCATGGATTCGATCGAGGTGATGGCCCAGGGCCACGCCTTCGACGCTCTCGTCATGGTGACGAACTGCGACAAGATCATCCCCGGCATGGCCATGGCGGCCGCCAGGCTGAACATCCCCTCCCTCGTCGTGTCGGGCGGCCCCATGCTCACGGGACGCCTGAACGGCAAGGACATCGACCTCAACACGGTCTTCGAGACGGTGGGCAAGCGCATCGCCGGCACGGCGACGGACGCCGACCTCCTCGAGGTCGAGGGCGCGGCCTGCCCGGGCTGCGGTTCCTGCTCGGGCATGTTCACCGCCAACACGATGAACTGCATGATGGAGGTCCTGGGCCTCGGCATGCCCGGCAACGGCACGATCCCGGCGGTCTACGCCGAGCGCGATCGCCTGGCCAAGGACGCCGGGCGCGCGATCATGGCCCTCGTCGAAAAGGACATCAAGCCGCGGGACATCCTCACCCGCGAGGCTTTCGAGAACGCCGTGGCCGTGGACTTGGCCCTGGGCGGCTCGACGAATACGACGCTCCACCTTCCGGCCATCGCCTGGGCGGCGGGCGTCGACTTCGACCTCCAGCTCTTCAACACTCTGGGCGACAAGGTGCCGCACCTCTGCAGCATGTCGCCGGGCGGAAACCACCATATCCAGGATCTCTACGCCGCGGGCGGAGTGCAGGCAGTCATGGCCAGGCTCTCGGGCGGCGACCTCCTCCACGGGGACTGCCTGACCGTGACCGGCAAGACCCTCGCCGAGAACATCGCCGGGGCGCGGGTCAAGGACGACGAGGTCATCAGGCCCCTGGACAGGCCCTACCACGAGAAGGGCGGCCTGGCCATCCTGCGCGGATCCCTGGCTCCCGACGGGGCCGTGGTCAAGCAGGCGGCCGTGGCGCCCGAGATGCTGGTCCACACGGGGCCGGCGCGCGTCTTCAACAGCGAGGAGGAAGCCTTCGCCGCCATCCAGGCGCGGAGCATCCGCGACGGCGACGTGCTCGTCATCCGCTACGAGGGCCCGAAGGGCGGCCCGGGCATGCGCGAGATGCTCACGCCCACCTCGGCACTGGCCGGCATGGGCATGGACAAAACCGTGGCCCTGATCACGGACGGGCGCTTCTCCGGCGCTTCCCGCGGCGCCTCGATCGGGCACGTGTCGCCCGAGGCGGCGGCCTGCGGCCCCATCGCCCTCGTTGAGGAGGGGGATCTCGTCAGCATCGATATTCCGGCCAAGAAGCTGGACATCCTCGTGGACGAGGCCGAGTTCGCCCGCCGCCGCGCGGCCTGGGTGCCCTACGTCCAGCCCGTGGACAGCCCCTTCCTGAACCGCTACCGCAGGGTGGTCAGCTCGGGCGTCAAGGGAGCGGTGCTGGAATAAACTTGCCTGGGGCGCCGCGGGGCGCTTCAACGGCTTTTCGCGGCCAAGGGGGCGGCGGCGGGCGATCCGCGGCCGCCGCCGACGCCGCGAGCCTTCCTCCGGGGATTCCCCGGAGGTTTTTTTGCTTCGGATATTTATGACCACTTGTGCCTGTCTTAGGCTGTATGAAGAAATGGCGGGGATGATAACTTTAATAACTTGACGAAATATGAACTGTAGTGCATATTGTTGATATGTGGGCGATTGATGCCACCGATGAATACCTAGATTGGTTTCAGGATCAAGAACCAGCGGTACGGGAGGCGATTCTCGCTAAGGTTCTGCTCCTCGAGACATTCGGTCCGCAGCTAGGCCGTCCTCATGCTGATACTTTGAAGGGCGGTACAGCTAAAAACCTCAAAGAGCTGCGCGCGA
>JAJTBU010000239.1 GCA_021286735.1 bacterium | reverse complement strand
AAGCTCGCCTCGAGCATGTCCCTGGCCGGGCCGAATCCCCAAGCGTCCGCGAGGGCGTGCGAGCGCACCGACGCGAAGGGCAATCGGGACAGGATGCCGCACCTTATGGCGGAGGATTCCGGCCCGCCGCAGGCGATCCAGCGGTATCCTCCGGCCTTCAGCGGCCCCGCGGCAAGGTCCCTCAGCACCTTCTCGCCCTCGATCTCCTCCAGGCAGACGATGTCGGGCAAGCGATCCCCCTCGGGGAAAAAGGAAGCTATCGCCGCCGCCGCGCTGTCGAGCCGCCTGCGATACAGCCCCTCGTTCCAGCGCCCCGAAGCCAGGCTGAATTCCGGGTACTCGCTCCCGTCGTCGACGTCGTCGAAGAGATTGTGGGCATTGTAGGAAACTATCAGGATTTCGGAAGCGTCGGCGCGTCGCCAGGGAAGAGAACAGCGGAACCCCGAGAGGAGGATGGTGGCGAGGGCGAGTGCTGCGAAGGCGCGGGCGCGCATCGGGGAAGCCTCCTTGCAAAAGGGCTCACCCTATGGACGCGCGCGGCGCCGTCCCCCGCTTCAGCTCACTGCGGCAGGTCTTCGCGCCGCGAAATTATCTTTTCCAGGAGGCCGTAGGAGAGCGCCTCCGAGGCGTTCATCCAGTAGTCGCGGTCGGTATCGCGCGACACGCGCTCGAGGCTCTGCCCCGTCGCCTCGGCGATGATCTCGTTCAGGCGCACCTTCGTCTTCTCCAGCTCGCGCGCGTGGATCTCGATGTCGGTGGCGACGCCCTGAATGCCCGACAGAGGCTGGTGGATCAGATAGGAGGAATTCGGCAGGCCGAAGCGTCTCTCCTTGGGCACCGCGAGCAGTATCAGGGCGGCGGCGCTCGCCACCAGCCCCATCCCGACGATGCGCACGGGCGCGTTGACGAAGCGGATCATGTCGAAGATCGAGAAGCCCGCGTAGACGTCGCCGCCGGGCGAGTCGATCAGGACCGTGATCGGATCGGAGGACAGGCTCTCGAGCAGCAGCAGGTGGCGTATCACCTTTTCGGAGAGGTCCTTGTCCACCTCGCCGGTGAGGAGGATGGTCCGCGTCTTTAGGAAACGCTCGGACATGGCCTCTTCGGGCTTCTGCGGCGATTTCTTCTCCTCGGTCTCGGGCTCTTCGGACTCGAACACTGTATCGATCGTTGTCATAGAAACTCCATGGTCATACGTAGGCGCGATGCAAAGATACTCTTTTTCCCCGCTCCGCGACAACCGGCGCGATGGGATGGCCGAGGCGGCGAGCGCCAGCGCCGCCGCCCGCGCGAGCGTCGCCGCCAGCCTCCTCGGGGGAGTTGCTTTTCGATCCGCGTTATATTAGATTTTTCATATCTTACAGCAGGAGCCCGAGATGCGCACGAGAATATCGGTGTCCAAGGCCAGTCTCTTCCTTACCCTCGCGCTGGCCTTTCTGGCCGCGTCGAACGCTTCGGCCGCCGCGTCCAAGCCCTGGTACGCCGCCAGGCTTGAAAGCTTCGGCTTCTACGTCTTCAATCCGCCCTTCGCCTCCCAGGACTTCCAGGTGACGAGCCTCTCGGGCGGCCAGAAAGCCCGGTCGAGCCTCAAAGGCAAGGTCGTCCTCCTGAATTTCTGGGCCACCTGGTGTCCTCCCTGCAAGGAGGAGATCCCCAGCATCGAGAGCCTCTCCAAAACCATGAAAGGCCAGGCCTTCGAAGTCTTCGCCGTCAACCTCGGCGACGACGCGGCCACGGTGAAATCCTTCGTCACCGAGCGCAAGCTCAGCTTCCCCATCTACCTCGACACGAAGAACAAGCTCGCCTCATCATTCGCCTCCCAGGGAATTCCCACCACCTACCTTCTGGGCAAGGACGGCACTTTCATAGCCGGCGTCGTGGGCTCCTACGATTACTCCAAGCCCGAATTCGTCGCCTTCCTCAAGGAGCTCGCGCAGCGATGAGCGTGCCGGGACTGCTCTCGGCGGCCGCCGCCGGCCTCCTCTCCTTCCTCTCGCCCTGCGTCATCCCCCTGGTGCCCGCCTATCTCTCCTTCATCTCGGGCGCCTCGGTCTCGGCCCTCTCCTCCAAGGAGGCGCGGGGACGGGTTTTCGCGCGGAGCCTCTTCTTCGCGGCGGGCTTCACCCTTGCCTTCGTCGCCTTCGGCGTAGCCTTCTCGGGGAGCGCCATGTTCGTCGGGCAGGGGGGCGGCAAGCGCGCGGTTGGAATCGCGGGCGGCATCCTCGTCGTTCTTTTCGGGCTGAACATGATCTTCGACTTCATAAAGCCACTCGGCCGCGACACCCGCCTCCTGGGCAGGTTCGCCGGCAAGAAAGCCGGCGGAAACCTCGGGGCCCTGGCCCTCGGGCTGGCCTTCGCCGCGGGCTGGTCGCCCTGCATCGGCCCCATCCTGTCGTCCATCCTCATCTACGCCAGTCGCCAGGAGAATATCCCGAAAGCCGCGGGCCTCATGCTAGCCTACTCGGCGGGCTTCGCCCTCCCCTTCCTCGCGGCGGGGCTCTTCTTTGAACGCGTCAGGCCTATGCTGGCATTTTTTTCGAGGCACGGAAGGGTTGTGCGCCATGTGTCCGGAGCGGTCCTGATCGCGTTCGGCGCCGCCATGGCGACGGGGAGCCTCGCCTCGCTCACCGCGCTCCTGTCGAGGATATAGGGCCTAAGGCGCGGGCGTCCCGGGTTCCGGCGCCGGCCTAGACCGTGCCGACCCTGAAGGACTTCTTGAAGTGGCTTCGGCGGAAGCGCTCGATCCAGACGACGGCCGAAGCCATGATCAGCCGCGGAACGGTGAGCCAGAAAACGCCGACGCCGAGCGCGGCGTAGAGGATGGTGTCCTCCATCAGCGAATGGCAGATGGCGGCGTGGTGGTTGAAGAGGTCGCCGTCCTGCTTCTTCATCTTGCCCGCCTCGTACTCGGCCTTGATGATGCCAGCGCCGTAGGAGTATCCCACGATATTGATGACGATCCACATGAAGCTCGCCTCGGCGGGCAGCCCGAATATCTTCATGAAGGGCGAAAAGAGCTTCGACAGGAAATCGATGATCTTGAATTCCTGGAAGACGCTCTGCGTCAGCATGATCACTACGACGTAGATGGTCACCTTGACCACGAGCTTGAGCGTGGATAGGCCCCATCCGCCCAGCATCGGCCAGAAAGCCTTCTGCACGGCGCCCACGCCGGCGGAGAAAACCGTCTCGGCCATCGATTGGGGCAGGATCAGGTTGAGGATGAAGGCGAAGACGATGGAGCAGCCGAGGCGGAGAAACACCATTTTGAGCGCCGAGGATCCGGCCGATTTCATGACGGTCGTCTCGACGATCATGTTGTGGGCCGTCAGGCACATCAGCGCGAGGATGGTCGCGTCCCGCAGGGAGAGCGAGAGGGAGCCCATGACGGCGATAGCGGAGTAGATATTGAGGAGGGCGCTCGAGAGGCAGACCAGGGCCGCCTGGCCGGGCAGGCCCACCAGCCGCATCAGGGGCGAGAGATAGCCCGCGATCACCTGGAGTATTCCGCTCCAGCCGAGGAGGGCGACCACGAGGCTCGTGGGCACCATGATCTTGATGAGGAAGAGTATCGTGGAAAGGGCTTTGCCGGCTCCCGACGCGAGCGCGCCGCGAAGCCTGCCCCAAAAGGTCGTATTCATCGTATTTTCCTATTCTTAAGCGCGAGCGTATGCTATCACACTCGCCGCGGAAAGTAACCTCCCCGCGCGATCGGCCCTAACGGGGGAGGTCCCTGAGGGCGGCGAGCGAGGAGAGGCGGGCGGCCAGGTCCTCGTCGTCGAGGAGTTCTTCGATCGCCGGCTTCATGCGGTAAAGCCAGTTCGAAGGGGCCGTCGTGCCCGGCACGTTGATGCGCTCCGCGGCCGGGTCTTCCTCGCGGTGCCGCGCGCTCGCGGCCAGGAGGTCCTGCAGGGGGTAGACCACGCAGCGCGAGCGCGCGCGGGCGAAGGCCCTGAGGAGGAAGAGCGCGCTCTCGGGATCGAGATCGGCGGGCGGTTCGGCCGGCATGCCTGCCGAAAAAAGCCCCGCCGCGCGGGCCGCCGGCGTCTCGCGCCCCCCGAGCTCCCCGCGGAGCATCGGCCACAGCTGCGCCCGATCGGCCTCCTCGGCCCACCACTGGCGCAGGTTCGTCGAGTCGTGGACGGACATGCAGGCGACGACATTCTCCGGATAGTCGCTCGGGCGGACATAGGGCTGGCCCTCCTCGCCCCAGTTCCTGAACCAGCGCAGCACCCTCAGCCCGGGGATGCCGAGTTCGCCGAGCACGGCGGGGACGCAGGGCGGCACGGCGCCCAGGTCT
>JAJTBU010000238.1 GCA_021286735.1 bacterium | reverse complement strand
AGCCGGGAGTCATAGCCAGGACCGATGGGGCGAGCCGTTTCCAATAGTCGCGCCAGCCATCCTTGTAGACGGCCTGCGTCCAAGCCAGAAGCCCCAGCCCCGGCGTCGAGGTCCGCGGATCCATGATGATCACTTTCTTCGCGTACTCGGGCTTCGTCAGATCCTCGAGGCTCGCGGGCGGCGCGATCTTGGATTCGCTGTCCCAGATGAAGGCGAAATCGCCGTAGTCGTAGGGCACGAGCCGGTTCTTGTCGTCGACGATGAGCTTCTTGTCGACCTTGGAGAGATTGGAAAGCTTGAGGGGGGCGAAGAATCCTGTTTTCAAGGCCGCGGGCGCGAGATTGTTGTCGAGGCCGACGACGAGGTCGGCGTCGGCCTTCGCTCCTTCGTTCTTCAGCGCCGCGAGGAGGGCGCCGCCGTCGCCCTTGGAGACGAACTCCACCTTGACGCCAGTTTTCTGCTCGTAGAGCGCCGCAAGCTTGGCCGCCGGCCCCCACTCCGACACGAACGAATCGTAGGTCCAGACGGTCAGATTCTTCGCGCCGCCGCTCTGGCAGCCGAGCGCGAGCGCGGAAACCGAGAGGACGAGAATCGCGGCAGACAAAGCCGCGATGGCCGAGGACATGCGATATGTCCTTTTTGGGGAGAAATGAATAGTAAACATAGACTCCCTCCGCCGGTATTACCCGGATCAGGTTCATCGGGTCTTATCTCAGATGCGGGATCCTTCGACGAAGGACCTCGCACCACCCCGGTGTTTGCGCAGTGCAGGGGCGCCTGAATGGGCGCCGCTAGCTCAAGATGTCCAAAGAACGTTCGGCCGCGACCTATAAAGTCGCGAGCGATCCAGAGGGTCGCGAACGATCAGGCTGACCGCTGCTCGTACTCCACGATGCAGGGTATCTTCCCCTCGACAACGGCCTTGTTTATCACGACGCGCCTCGCCCCAACGTTGCCGGGCAAGTCGAACATGATGTCGATCATCATCGCTTCGACGATGGAGCGCAAGCCCCTCGCGCCGGTCTTCTGGGCGATCGCCTTGTCCGCGATGGCCTCGATCGCGTCCGCTTCGAAGACGAGGTCGACCCCGTCGAGCCTCAGCGAGGCCTGGTACTGGCGCAGCACCGAGTTTTTGGGTTCGGTGATGATGCGCCGCAAGTCTTCCTTGACGAGATCGTCGAGCGCCACGTGGATGGGAAGGCGTCCTATGAACTCGGGAATCATGCCGAACTTGACGAGGTCGTCCGGGTGGAGCTGGGAGAAAAGCTCGCGCAGATTCTTCTCGCTCCGCAGCTTGATGTCCGCGCCGAATCCCATCGCGTGGGACGATACCCTCGACTCGATGATCTTGTCCAGGCCGACGAAGGCGCCGCCGCAGATGAAGAGGATGTTCGTCGTGTCGATCTTGATGTATTCCTGGTTGGGGTGCTTGCGCCCGCCCTGGGGCGGCACGTTGGCTATGGTGCCCTCGATGATCTTGAGGAGGGCCTGCTGCACGCCCTCGCCCGACACGTCGCGGGTGATCGACGCGTTCTCGCCCTTGCGGGCGATCTTGTCGATCTCGTCGATATAGACGATGCCCCGCTCGGCGGCTTCGACGTTGCCGCCCGCCGCCTGGATGAGCTTGAGCAGGATATTCTCGACATCCTCGCCCACGTAGCCGGCTTCGGTGAGAGTGGTCGCGTCCGCGATGGCGAAGGGCACCTTGAGCTTCTTGGCCAGGGTCTTCGCCAGGAGGGTCTTGCCCGTGCCCGTCGGCCCGACCATGAGGACGTTGGCCTTCTCGATCTCGACGTCCGAATCGGCCTTCTGGCGGTGCTGGATGCGCTTGTAGTGGTTGTACACCGCGACCGAGAGCACGCGCTTGGCGTATTCCTGGCCGACGACGTAGGAATCGAGGAATTCCTTGATCGCCTTGGGCTTCGGCACTTCGGCGAGGAACTCGGCCGACACCTGCTGCTCTTCCTCGGCGAGGATCTGCTCGCAGACTCTCACGCACTCGTCGCAGATGTTGACGCCGGGGCCGGCTATCATCTTCTTCGAGTATTGCGTGCTTTTACCGCAGAAGGAGCAGAAAGCCTCGGGCTGCTCCGGCGTTTCAGGCTTTCTGGTCTTGGCCATGCTTTCTGGACTCCAGGAGTTTGTCCGCCAAGCCGTATTCGATGGCTTCTTGGGCGCCCATGTAGAAATCGCGCTCCATGTCGGCCGCGAGCTTTTCGGCGGGCTTGCCGGTATGGCGCGAGAAATAATCGATGGTGAGCTTCTTCAGCCGCAAGATCTCCCGAGCTTGGAGACTGATGTCGCTCGCCTGGCCCGAGGCGTTGCCCCAGGGCTGGTGTATGAGGATGCGCGAGGAGGGGAGGGCGAAGCGCTTCCCCGGCGCGCCGCAGGCGAGGATGAGGGCGGCCATGGAGGAGGCCTGGCCGAGGCAGATCGTCTGCACGTCGGGCTTTATGTACTGGATCGTGTCGTAGATGGAGAGTCCCGCCGTCACCGAGCCGCCGGGGCAGTTGATGTAGAGGGAGATGTCCTTGGCCGGATCCTGGGATTCCAGGAAGAGGAGCTGCGCGACGATGAGGTCCGCGGTGACGTCGTTGATCTCGCCGTCGAGGAAGACGACGCGGTCCTTCAGAAGGCGGGAGTAGATATCGTACGATCGCTCGCCGATCCCTGTCTGTTCGATCACGATCGGCACGAGGTTGTTCATCTGTTCATTCATCGGCAGTGTCCTTGTCGCTGGAAATCCGCCGAAGGGAGGCGGGCTTGCCGCCCGCCTCCCTTCGGCCATTAAAATCTACTCATTCCTGCCCATGAAGTCCACGAAGCCCACCGCCTCGCCATCCTTGACGGCGGCGCTGGCGAGGACGGAATCGAAGAACTTCGCCTCGCGCAGGTGCTCCTTGAGGTACTCGACGGACTGGCGCTTCTCATACTCGGCCTTCACCTCTTCGGCTGACATGGAGGTCCCCTCCGCCTGCCTGGCGTATTCGGCGGCGAGGTCCTCGTCGGTGGCGATGAAGGAGCCGGCCTCGATCAGTTTGTCGAGGACCACGCGGCCCGCGATGGCCTTCTCGACGGCGGGCTTCCAGTCCTCGTAGAGCTGCTGGCGGCTCTTGCCGGAATACTGGGCGATGCGCTCCATCTTGTCGTCGGTGTCGACGCCCATCTCGCGCTTGAGGGAATCCCAGCGCATGGCAAGCTCGGCGGCGGTCATGGATTCGGGCACCTCGACCTTCGTGCGGCCGAGCAGCTCGTCGACGATGGCCTTTTCCTTGAGCTCGCGCAGGCGGGCGTCCAGCGAGGCCTGGAGCTGGGCCCTCACGGCGGCCTTGAGGTCGTCGAGGGTCTTGTACTTCTCGGAGACGTCCTGGGCGAGCTCGTCGTCGAGGGCGGGGAGGTTCTTCTGCTTGACCTTGGAAACCTTGACCGCGAGGGTCAGGGTCTTTCCGGCGAGGTCCTTGTACTCGTAATCGTCGGCGAAGGACTTGGTGAAGGTTTTGGAGTCGCCCGCGGCCAGGCCTACGATCTCGTCGTCGAACTTGTAGAGGTTCAGGCCCTTGCCGATCTCGAAGGTGAAGTCCTCGCGGGCGCTGCCCTCAACCGCCACGCCCTCGGCGTCGAGCTCGGACCAGCCGAGGGTCACGCTGTCGCCGGCGGCGGCGGGCCCTGTCTTCTCCACCACGATGGCGTTGCGATCGCGGATCTGCTCGAGCTCGCGGGCGAGGTCCTCGTCGGCGACGGCGACCTTGGGGAGGGTGATCTCGACGCCTTCCAGGGAGGGCGCTTCGAAAGCGGGATAGACGTCGTAGGTGACGCTGAAGGTGAAGTCCTTGCCAAGGGCGAACTCCGGCTCGCCCTCCAGCGCCGGGGCCTCGTAGGCGAGGGGCTTCTCCTCGCTCTCCGCGAGGGCGGCCTCCACGGCCTTCTCCAGGACGCGGCTCATGGCGTCGAGGCGCAGGGTCTCTCCGAACTTGCGCTCCAGGACGGAGGCCGGAACGTGCCCCGGCCTGAATCCGTCGATCCTGACGCTCTTGGTGTATTCCCGCATCATCTCGTCGTACACGGTGCTGACTTCGGCGGCGGGAACGGTGGCCGTCATCTTGGCTTTGGAGTGCTCGAGCTTTTCGATTTTCTTGTCGGAGATAACCATAGATTTCCTCTCGGAAGGAAAATTAGCCACGCCAAAAAGGCGGGCGTCGGAACAACGCGCGGTAACAGTATTTTTAAGTATACCCACGCGTTGCGCAAAAAAAAAGGCGATTCGGTTAGGTTCCGAATCGCCACATGTTGGAGCGGGAAACGGGAGTCGGACCCGCGACATCGACCTTGGCAAGGTCGCGCTC
>JAJTBU010000237.1 GCA_021286735.1 bacterium | reverse complement strand
GTCTCCTCGAGGAGCTCGCGCGCGACCGCCAGGCCAGGGTCCTCGCCGGGCTCGACGACGCCCCCGGGGAACTCGATGGAGACGCGGCCGGTGCCGTGGCGGAATTGCTTGATCATGACGAAGCAACGCCCCATGGGCGTGTCGACGACGGGGATGACGCCCGCCCAGTCGAGTGCGCTGACCAGGTAGAAGGCCCCATGTTTCGAGCCGTCGCAGGTTTCGCGGTCGCTCTCCGATACGCTGAAGATGCGGCAGTCGGCGATCGGCCGCGCGGAGACTTCCCTCCACTTGCACGGATTGTCCACGATGATCCTCCCGCGAGGCTTCATCATAGCGCCCTCCGCACCCGCCGTGAAGTGAGGCCGCCCGTCGCCCGCTCAGCCGCCAAGCGGCCGGCGGCGCGCGACGCCTTCGGTTATCTCGCAGCCGAGCTTTCGCAGCAGCGCCTCCGTCCTGCGTCCGTACTCCAGGTAATTGTCGAAGCGGGCGCGGTCGCTGGCCCGCACCGACTTGTCGTGGATATCGACAGCCCGCCGCGATAGCCCGAGCCCAGGAGGTCGGCGAGCACGCGCTCGACCTGGCATTCGCCCTCGCCCGGGAAAAAATAGCGCTCCTCGCCCGTGGCGGGGTCGCGGCTCCCGTCCTTGAGGTGAATGTGCGCGACATGGGATTTAAGACGGCTCCAGGCTTCCCAGCTGTCCTGGTTCGGGTAGGGGAAGGGCTTGCGGAAATCGGAGGTGAGTCCTGGGTTGCCCGTATCGTAGACCAGCTTGAGCCCGGGGACCTCTTCCAAGAGCCGGAGCGTGTGCTCCCAGCTCATGCCGCCGTAGTTGAAGCAGTTCTCGTGCACCGGGGTGATGCCCGCCGCCAGGAAGCGCCCGCAGATCTCCCGCAGCCTGGCGAAGCGCTCGGACTCGCGCTGGTCGGCCAGGGCGCGGCCCGAGTCGTCGCGGAGTATCGCGTAGCTCATGACGCGCACGAGGCGCGCGCCGAGCCTCTCCATGCGCCGTATCGCGCGGTCCACGGTCCGGAGCGTCGCGCCGAAATCGTCGCGGACGTCGCTGCCCCAGTTGGCTATGGTCGAGCCGAGACAGTCGACGCCGACGCCCGCGGCTTCCAGGGCGGCCGCGCAGCGCTCGAAGGCCGCTTCGTCGAGGTCGTGGATATTGACGCCGTCGACGGCGCGCGCCTCGATCGACAACCATCCGAGCGCCTTCGTGGCTTCGATCTGCCCCAGAATGCCGTCGGCCGCCTCGTCGGCGAAGCCGCCCAGGCGCAGCTCGCACAGGGGCGCGCCACTCATCGCTCTTCCACTTTCACGGGCTTCCCGGTCTCGGCGCTGCGGTAGATGGCCTCGATCACGGCGACGGCCTTGGCGGCCTCGCGGCCGTCGATCGCCGGGGCGGCGCCGCGCTCGATCGCGCCGATGACGTCCAGGAACTGCAGCTTGTGGCCATGGTGGCCGATGGCGGCGGGATCGGCCGCCCCGCCCCCGGTGCCGGTCGCGGCGGCGAAGCGCTCGCGGATCGCGTCGTCCTCGGCGGTCTCGGCGCGGAACTTCCAGAAGGGTATGTTCTCCTCCTCCATGACCGCGCTGCCGTCCATCCCCGACACTTCGACGCGCTTCAGGAAGCCCGGCCACACCGCCGTGGAACCCTGGATCGCGCCGAGCGCCCCCGAGGCGAAGCGCACCGCGGCGATGGCGTTGTCCTCGACGTCGATGCCGGCGTGGCCGGCCGCGCCGGTGAAGGCGCAGACTTCGTCTATCGGGCCCATGAACCAACGGAGGAGGTCGATGGCGTGGATGGACTGGTTCATCAGGGCGCCCCCGCCGTCCAGGGCCTTCTTGCCCTTCCAGCCGCCCTTGTCGTAGTAGCTCTGCTCGCGCCACCACTTCACGTAGGCGTTGCCCATGGTGAGCCTGCCGAAGCGGCCCGCCTCCAGCGCCCCCTTGATCGCCCGCGACGAGGCGTGGAAGCGCGAGGGGAAAATGCCGCTCAAAGTGACGCCCGCGCGGTCGCAGGCTTCTATCATCCTGTCGCAGCGCTCGGCGCTGATCTCCAGCGGCTTTTCGACGATGAGGTGCTTCCCCGCGGCCGCGGCCGGGAGGGCCGCGTCGAGGTGCAGGCCCGAGGGGGTGCAGACGTTCACGACCTCGAGCCCGGGATGCCGCAGGAAGGCCTCCATGTCCGAGTAGGCGGCGCAGCCGAAGCGGGCCGCGAAGGCGGACGCCCGCTCCTGGACGATGTCGAAACAGGCCGCGAGCCTCGCGCCGGAAATCTCCGCGAGCGCCTTGGCGTGGAATTCAGCGATGAGTCCAGTCCCGACGATGCCGAAATTCATGTATTCCTCCAGTGGACAAGGCGCTCGACAGCCTCACCGCGCCTTGGCGCCGCTCGAGCCTTTTCTGGAAAAAATCGGCGCGAAGAGGCCCTTGATCGCCGCCGAACCGCGTTTGCCGAGCTTCGTCGCTCCCAGCACCGAGAGGAAAAGCAGCATGAAGAGCGCCAGGGAGATCGGCCTCGTGAAAAAGGGCGCCGGATTCCCCGCGGTAATCATCAGGCCCCGGCGCAGGTTGTCCTCCGCCATCGGGCCGAGGATGAACCCCAGCACCAGGGGAGCGACCGGATAGTCGAGTTCCTTCATGATCACCCCGAAGATTCCGAAGGCGAACATGATGTAGATGTCGAAGAGCCTGCCCGACAGGGCGTAGGCGCCCGTCACGCAGATGATGAAGACGGCCGGCATCAGCACGTTCCTCGGGATGAGGAGGAGCTTTACCATCTGCTTCACCATCAGGAGGCTGAGGATGAAGACGGCGACCGTCGCCACCATCGAGATGGCGATGATCTGTCCGACCACCTCCGGCTGCTCGGCGACGAGCATGGGGCCCGGCCGCAGGTTGTGGATGGTCATGGCGGCGAGCAGGACGGCGGCCGGCGCGCTGCCGGGGATGCCCAGGGTGAGCGTGGGGATGATGTCGCCGCCCACGCAGGCGTTGTCGCCCGTCTCGGCCGAGATGAAGCCGTCGATGGCGCCGTGGCCGAAGAGTTCGGGATGCTTGCTTGTCCTCTTCGTCGCGAAATACGAGAGCCAGGATGCCGTGTCGCTGCCGACGCCGGGAATTATGCCGATGATCAGGCCGATAAGCGAAGAGCGCAGGATGACCCACTTGTGCCTCAGCACTTCGTGGAAGCGGGGCACCACCCTGCCCACCTTGGTGTGGATCACGATCTGCTTCTTCTCGCGCACCGCGTCGAGGACTTCGGGAATGCCGTAGGCGCCGATCATGACGGGGATCAGGGCGAAGCCGCCCGAGAAAGGCTTGAAGCCGAAGGTGAAGCGCTCGATGGCGTGGATGTTGTCCTCGCCGACGGTCATCAGCACGAGGCCGAGGAAGCCCATCACCCAGCCCTTTATCGGGTCCTTGGGCGAGCAGAGGCTGCCCGCGATCACGACGCCGATGATGGCGAGCCAGAAGAACTCGTAGGTGCCGAAGCTCATGGCCGCGGCGCCGAGGAGGGGCGTGAAGAGGGCCAGGCAGATGAAGCCCAGCAGGGTGCCGATCGTCGAGGCGGTGACCGAGAGCCCGATGGCCTCCGCGGCGCGCCCCTGCAGCGCGAGGGGGTATCCGTCCAGGCAGACCGCGGCCTGGGCGGGCGTGCCCGGGATGTTGACCAGGATGGCGGAACGGCTGCCACCCGTGACCGAGCCGACGTAGGCGCCGAGGATGACGGCGATCGCGTTCTGCGGCGCGAGCGTGAAGGTGAGCCCGGTGAGCAGGCTGAGCGCGGTCGTCGTCGTGAGTCCGGGCATCATGCCGAAGATTATGCCGGCCTGCCCTCCGATGAAGATGTACAGGATGGTGATCGGGTCGAGCAGCAGCTTCCACATTCCTGTGACGATACTTAGGATATTCATGCTTTACACCCCGGGGAAGACGATGCCGAAGACCTTGCTGATGAGGAACAGGAAGGCGACGATCACGGCCGACGTGATCGCGGAGGCTTTGAACGCCTTCGCCGCCGAACCGTAGCGGAACACAAGGCCGAAGATCATGATCATGGCGACCGACAGAACGTAGAAGTTCACGCTGCCGAGCAATGCGAGGAAGACGGCGATGATCGCCGCGCCGGCGAGGAAGCGTCCCATGCCCCAGCCCCGCATGCTCTCCACGATGCGCAGGGGTTCCAGGGAGTCCTTTCGCGCGATCCATTCCCTGATTCCGCGGACGAGGAGGGCGACGCTCGTGATTCCCAGCAGGACCGCCATGATGAGGGGAAAGATCGTGGGCGCCGTATACACTTCCCACAGGGTATCCTTGAACGGCGTCCTGAAGGATTCGGCGCCGAACAGGATCGAGACGGCC
>JAJTBU010000236.1 GCA_021286735.1 bacterium | reverse complement strand
TGGTCATCGGAGGGGGGCACGCGGGGATCGAGGGGGCGCTGGCGCTGGCTCGGCTCGGCGCCGCCACGCTGCTGATCACCCAGAATCCCGACACCATCGGGAAAATGTCCTGCAATCCGGCCATCGGCGGCCTTGCGAAGGGCAACCTCGCCCGCGAGGTCGACGCCCTCGGCGGCCAGATGGGCATCCTCGCCGACGCGGCGGCCATCCAGGTGCGCATGCTCAACCAGTCGCGCGGCCCGGCGGTCCAGGCGCCGCGGGCGCAGGAGGACAAAGCCCTCTACGCCGCGCTTGCCCGCTCGGCGCTCGAAGGCCAGCAGGGGCTTTCGATCCTCATGGACACGGTGGTCGATCTTGTCGCCGACGCCTCGGGGAAGCGGGTCGAGGGCGTCCTCACCCAGCGCGGCTCGAAGATCGGCGCGAGGGCGGTGGTACTCACGACCGGCACCTTCATGGAAGCCAAGCTTTTCATCGGCGAGTGGCGGGGCTCGGGCGGACGCCTCGGCGAGCCGGCGGCCGAAGGCCTCGGTTCCGCGCTCCGCACCAGGGGCTTCCCCGTCGGCAGGATGAAGACGGGCACGCCTGCGCGCATCAAGGCGTCCTCGGTCGATTTCTCGCGCCTGGAGATCCAGCGCGGCGACCCGAAACCGATCCATTTCTCCTTTCTCGAGCGCGATTATGGCCGCCCCGACATTCCCTGCCATATCCTGTGGACGAATGCCGGCACCCACGCGGCGATCCGCGCCGGCCTCGACCGCTCGCCCCTCTACACGGGGGCCATCGTCGGGAAAGGTCCACGCTACTGCCCCTCGATCGAGGATAAAGTTGTGCGATTCCCCGACCGCGAGCGGCACCAGGTCTTCGTCGAGCCCGAGGGGGAATACACCGACGAGGTCTACCTGAACGGCCTCTCCAGCTCGCTGCCCGAGGACGTGCAGGCCGCCTTCTACCGGACCCTTCCGGGCTTCGAGCGCGCGCGGATCGTCCGGCCCGCCTACGCGGTCGAATATGATTACCTCGATCCCGCGGCGCTCTATTCCTCCCTCGAGTCCAAGCTCATGGCCGGGCTCTTCGTGGCCGGGCAGACCAACGGCACCTCGGGATACGAGGAGGCCGCCGCCCAGGGGATCATGGCGGGCATCAACGCGCGCCGCTGGCTCGACGGCGCCACGCCGGTGATCCTCGGCCGCGGCGAGGCCTATATCGGCGTCCTCATCGACGACCTCGTCACGCTGTCGCCGAAGGAGCCCTACCGCATGTTCACGAGCCGGGCCGAGCGCAGGCTCGCCCTGAGGCAGGATTCGGCGGACCTGAGGCTGACCCCCATCGCCATAGGGCTGGGCCTCGCCGACGAAGCCCGCCGCGAGGCCTTCGAGCGCCGGAAAGCCGGCGTCGATGAAATCGCCGCCCTCCTCGAGGCGCGCAGGATGTCGGCCGCCGACGCCGCGGCGGAGCCGGCCTACCTGCCCCACGTGGGGGAATCCCTCGCCACCGCGCTCAGAGACCCTCGCGTCGGAGCCCTCGCCGACGCGGCGCCCGGCCTGAAAGCCTTTTTCGCGCCCCTCCTCCCAGGCGGCGCCGCCTACCCCGATTCCTGGCTCCTCACTGCCGCGCTCGACGCGCGCTACAAGGGCTATCTCGAGAAGGAAGAGCGCCTCGCCGCGCGCGTCGACCGCTCCGAGCGCCTCCGCATCCCCCGGGGCTTCGAATACAAAAACGTGCTCGGCCTCTCCGCCGAGGCCATCGAAAAGCTAAGCGCCGTCAAGCCGCTCACGCTCGGCCAGGCCTCTCGCGTTCCGGGCGTCCGGAAATCCGACGCCGCCCTGCTCTATGTCGCCCTGTCGCGCAAGCCCGCGAGAGAGGAGCCCTCGCCGGACGAGGAATAGCCCGGCGACGCGCGCGACGTCCGGAGGCAAGGCGCGCCGGGCAGCCGGGCAAAAAAAGAGCGGCGGGCCTTTCGGCCCGCCGCTTCCCCGCCTGAACGTCCAAGAAGCTCCTGGACACCGCTGTCAGCTGCCCGGCTCTTCGTCCTCATCCTGATCGATCCCGCAGAGTGCGGTTAGCTCGACCTTGGCCCGCTCGAGCGCGTCGGCGTAGTTCGTCCTGAGCGCCTCGACATTCTGCTTATAGAAGGCGGCGAACTCGGGATCGGCCATCGGGTCGAGGCGCACCTCCTGTCCCACGCGCGCGGCCATCTGGCGCTCCTTTTCCTTGAAGCGCGGCGCCCACTGGTTCCTTATCGCCTGCTCGACGCGCTTGACCTCGTCCTGATATTTCTTGAGGAAGCCCGCGATCTGCTGCACCATGGACTGCAGCTCGGATGCGCTCGCCGCTCCCTTCGCCGCCCCGGTCTCCGCGAGCTTGCCGAGGCCCGCGCCTATCTTCGCGAGTTTCTCCTCGTCGAAGAAGGCGCCCGGCAGCTGGATCTGAGCCGCAAGCACTTCGAAGAGCGACTTCCTGAACCGCTCGCGTCCCGAGTCCGCCACTGCGCGCACCGCCGCCGCGATATCCGTCGCCTCGGGCTCCTCGAGGAACTTGCCAGCCGTCTTCCTTCCCTCAGTCTTGATCCTGGCGGCCTCGAGGGCGACCTCGTCGACTTTCAGGTTCTTTGTCCGCTCGAGCGCCAGCTCAAGGGCGCTCTTTATCATCGCCATCGGAAATCCTCCGTTCCGGCTCCGCCTCGTTCAGCGACGCGACGAAGCTCTTTATCTTGTCCCCGATGCTCGCCGCGACGATCGCCGCCGAGAGCCACTCGATGCCGGTCTTCGCCGCTGCCGGGAAATTGCCGGTGATCATGCCCAACACTTCGAAGCTGTAGGCGACCATGATCGAGGCGACGGCGATCTTCCCCATCGGGGTGGTCTTGGGCTCGACCCTCCGCTTGACGATGATCAGCGTGCCCATGAGGACTACCTGAATGCCGAGCCGGATCAGCACGAGCGCCAGGAACCATATCGGTATAAGTCGATAATAGCGAAATACGAGCGTGAGGACAACGATGAGGCAGTAATCGCTCGCCGAATCCATCATCCGGCCCGCCTTCGTCACCTCGTTCGCCTTGCGCGAGACATAGCCGTCGAGAAAGTCAGTGACGAAGATCGCCACGACGAGGGCGAGGAGGGGATACCGGATGCGGTAAGTCTTGGCGGCCACCACGAGGAAAAGGAGCGTGGGCATGGTGCTCACGCGGATCAGGGTGATGCGGTTCGCCAGGTTTATCTTCGCGAGCTTCTCTCCCGTGGCTTCCTTGCGGAAATCGTTTTGGAAACAGACGAGCAGAATGTAGAGGAAGAGATGGAAGCCTGCGCTCGCGCCGAAAAAACGCCACCAGTGGGCGGTCAGGAACCCGCCGGGCAGGGCGAAGGCGCAGAAGACCGCGCATTGCAGGGCGAAATAGAGGACTACGGTCTTCGCAATGCTCGCGCGGAGGCTTTTTATTCTCTCGTGCTCTTGCATGGAAGCTGCCTCCGTTTCTTGCCGCCGTGGTCCCGGGCATCCTTGGCGTAGCCGACGCTTGGTTTCAATAATAGTGGCAATACTATAACCTTGACACGCGACCTGTCAAATCCATATCTTGAGCGCATGACCAAAGCCGACAAGGTGACGATGAGCAGAATCGCGCTCGCGCCGCTCTTTTTCATACTATATAGCTATCCAATCCTATCCGCGGTTCCGACCGTTCTTCTTCTCTGGATACTCTTCGCCGTGATCGAGGTGAGCGATTTTGTCGACGGCAAGATCGCGCGCTCGTCGAACGAAGTGAGCGACTTCGGCAAGCTCTTCGATCCCTTTGCCGATGTCCTCGCCCGGCTTACCTATTTCGCCTGCTTCGCCTTTTCCGGCATCATGCCCCTTTGGATTTTTGTCATCATCCTCTATCGCGAGTTCAGCATCAATTTCCTGAGGATGATGCTCGCCTTCAAAGGGATAGCCATGGGCGCCCGGCCGGGCGGCAAGCTGAAGGCCGGCCTCTACATGGTCTCCGGCATGCTAGCCCTTCTTGTCGCATCCCTTGAAAGACTGGCGATTCTTTCGAGCCTCGTCCCAGCGCTCAAGATCATCGTTTTTGCGGCATTCTGCGCCGCGGGCCTTCTCGCGCTTGTTTCTTTTGTGGACTATCTTCTTCAATACAGAAGACTTATATCGAAAAGCTCCAATCAATAGAGCGGAAAACCGAAAAATTCTCCAGATTGCTCTTGACCAAGTAGGGGCAAATCGTTAAAGTCCTATTCGCGTCGTGCAGCGATGAGCGACACAAAACAGCAAGGATTGCGATAAAATGCAATGTTTGCAAAGAGCGAAAAAATAAGTAAAACGCTCTTGACAAAGCGGTAGCGGATTTGCTACCTTCATCGAGCGCTCTGGGAAGTGGC
>JAJTBU010000235.1 GCA_021286735.1 bacterium | reverse complement strand
AGCCGACCAGGAAGAGGCCCGCGTAGCTTTCGTCGAGGGTTTCGAGCATGTAGAAGGGGCGGGGGTAGCCGCGCACCCAGGTCACGCGCGGGTCGCCGAAGCCGGCGAAGGGGATCCCCTCGCCGCGGGCGTGCGAGTCGCAGATGCAGATCTCATCGATCTCGCCGTTCCTCGGCGATGCGGCGATGCCTTTCATGATCCACGAGAGCTCGAGCCAGGCGCGCTGATAGTGCGCCGCGCGCGCGGGGCCCTCGAGATCGCTCCAGGAGGTCGTCCCGTGGATGCCCTCCATGTCCACCGAAATGAATAGTTTCATAGCTGCTCCTCGCCGCGCTGGATGGCGGCGTAGCCGCTCTCCATCATGGCGATGGTCCTGGTCCTGCTGGCGATCGAGGTGTCGGCCATGGAGAGGACGACCTCGTGGACCAGGATGTTGATGGTTGATATGAGCCCCACGTAGGAGTTCGAGAGAAGAAGGGAGTTGGTGCTGCAGCGGATCACCGTGTCGGCCATGGGGTAGATGGGGCAGGCCGCCGAGTCGGTGAAGAGCATGAGCTGGCCGCCCTTGTCCTTGACCACCTTGGCTACGTGGCGCACCTCGTCCGAGTAGGGCGGGAAGGTCATCACGAACATGACGTCGTCGGGGCCGAAAGATTTCAGCACGGGCGAATAATCCGATATCGAGCCGCTCACGACCCGGACTTCCTTCTCCACCGAGCAGAGCAGGGTGTACTCGAAGACGCGGACGATGTGGCCGGTGGCGCCGAAGCCGCTTACGAAAATCCTGCGCGAGTCGCGGATGGCGGCGGCCATGGTCTGGAGGTCGTCCACCTTGATGGCGTCGAAGGTAGTGCGGAGGTTGTTCACCTCGTTGACGAAGAGTTTCTGGAGCCGCTTTTCCTCGCTGAGGGTATCGAGTTCCTGGAGGGCGATCTGGTCGTAAGGGCTGAGGCGGTGGCGTATCTCGTCCTGGATCTCGCGCTTGAAGTCCTGATAGCCGCCGAGACCGATGGCCTTGGCGAAGCGGACCATCGAGGCGTTGCTGACGCCGATCGCCGCGCTTATGCAATATATGGAAGAAAAGGCTACGCTCTGCTCGTGGTCGAGGATATAGGAGGCGATCTTGCGATAGGTGGGCTGCATGTCGGGGAGCATTCTGCGCATGGTTGCCGAAATCATCACTCCGCTTCTCCTTCCGTCGCGTTCGGCGTTATATTTTGTTTCGTTTTGCGATATTTTTAGCGCTCTGAAACTATTGTTTCTCAAGACTCTCATGCCGAAACTGCGGTGTCAAGCATGATTTTGTCGTTTTCGAAATATTTTCGACCGCTATTCTTTGCATATTAAATACTTAGCATGTAAACTGGTTTACAGGTGGGTGCGCGCGAGAAGGGCGTGGTATACTGATTATCAGGGAGCATCGCCATGAAAGTTGTCTATATAGTCTTTACCGTTCTGGTGGCCATCGCGGCCATGGTGTTCGCGCTGCAGAACAGCGCGCCGATCACCGTGCAGCTCTTCGCCTGGCGGGTGTCGGGCTCGCTTTCCTTACTCCTCGTGGCGACGCTGGCGATCGGGTGCTTTTTGGGCATGCTGATCATGGTGCCTTCGGTGTGGAAACGCGGAAGGCTGGCGGCGGGGCTGAAAAAACGGATCAGGCATTTCGAGAAGCAGGCAGCCGGGGCGGCCGAAGCCGTCGCTGCGCCCAAGGACGAGCCGCAGGCCGAGATCCCGGCTGATGCGGCGCGGCCGGAGGGCGAGGCCGCGGCGAAGAAAGGTTAGGCGGCGCCGCGCGGCGCGGCTATTAAGGCTTTCTCCAAACGACAAGGGCGGGCGCCGCGGCGCCCGCCCTCACTTTTTTTGCCGCGCCGCGTTTTGTGTGCGGCGAGGCGCTTCGCGCGACGCACTGCGGGAAGCGCGGCGGCATTCGCCGAGCTTCCCCGCCTCAGCGCTTCTTGAAGAAGTCGGCGAAGGGATTGTAGGTCATGCCGTCGTCCTCGCGCTCGCGGGCGGGACGATCGGCACGGGGCCGGGCGTCGCGGGAATCCCGTCCGCCGCGGTCGTCCCAGCGGCCCTCGGGCCTGCGGGGTTCGCGATCGTGGCGCGCGGCAGGCGGCTGGGGCGTCGAAGTCCTGGGACCGCCGCCGAAAGCCGGCTTGTCGGGCGTTCGCTCGGAAGCGGCCGGGGCGGAGTTGGCCGTAGTCCCCTCGCCTTGCCCTTTCTTGACCACGCGGATCACGCGCTTGGCTCCTGGGGCGCCGGCGACGCCGGAAGAGGCGGGCGCCGGGCGGGCGCCGGCCTCGCGCGGGGCGCCGCCCTGGGTCTTGAGCGAGAGGCCGATCCTGTGGCGCGCCTCGTCCAGGCTTATGATCGTGAATTCCTTGACGTCGCCCACCTTGAGCACTTCCATCGGGTCGCGCACGAAGCGGTCCGACATCTCGGACACGTGGATGAGGGCGCTCTCCTTGATGCCGATATCGATGAAGGCGCCGAAATCCACCACGTTCTTGACCTTGCCGGTCACCTTCATGCCTTCCTTGAGGTCTGCGAAGGCGAGGACGCCCTTCTGGAGGATGGGAGGCGGCAGGTTCTCGCGCGGGTCGCGGTTCGGCTTCTTGAGCTCGGCGACGATATCGTCCAGGGTGGTGGCGCCTACGGAGTATTTCTCGCGCAGGGCGGCGCGCTGCTCGCGCGAAGGATCCGCCCCGGCCTTGATTATCTGGAGCAGCTCGGCCGCGAGGGCGTAGTTCTCGGGGTGCACCCAGGTGTTGTCCAGCTCGACCTCGCTCTCGGGGATCTTGAGGAAGCCAGCGCACTGCTCGAAGGTCTTCTCGCCCAAGCCGGGGATCTCGGTGAGCATGGCGCGCGACTTGATGGCGCCCTTCTCCTCGCGGAACTTGACGATCTTCTTGGCCAGGCCGCCGTTGATGCCCGAAACGTACTTCAGGAGGGCGTGGCTGGCTGTGTTGAGGTTCACGCCGACCTGGTTGACGACGGAGCCGACGACCTCGTCCAGCTGCTCGGTGAGCTTCTTCTGGTTGACGTCGTGCTGGTAGAGCCCGACGCCGATGCTCTTGGGGTCGATCTTGACGAGTTCGGCCAGGGGGTCCTGGAGGCGTCGGCCGATGGAGATGGCGCCCCTGATGGTCAGGTCGAGGTCGGGGAACTCCTCGCGGGCGAGGTCGGAGGCGGAGTAGACCGAGGCGCCGTCTTCGTCCACGGCGGTGAAGGCGCAGGTCAGGCCGTTCTCCTCGATGGAGGCGGCCACGGCGGCCTGGACCTCGTGGCTGGCCGTGCCGTTGCCCACGGCGACGATCTCGATGTCGTGCTTCTTCACCGAGGCGGCGATGGCCTTCTTGGCCTCCTCGAGCCTGGTCTCCTGGTTGATGACGAAATAGTCGAGGAACTTCCCCGTTTCGTCCAGGGCGGCGCACTTGGTGCCCGTGCGGATGCCCGGGTCCATGCCCAGCACGCGGCTCCCCCTGAGGGGCGGCTGCATGAGGAGGTTCTTGAGGTTCTCGGAGAACACCTCGATGGCGTGGCTTTCGGCGTAGTCGGTGGCCTCGGAGCGGATCTCGCGCAGGACGGCGGGCGAGAGGAGGCGGGTCAGGCCGTCCTCGATGGCTTCGGCGTGGTAGTCGTTGTGGAGCCAGGCCTTTTCCTTGAGGATGCCGGCGGCGCCCTCCTCGTCCACGGTGATCGTTACGTCCAGGGCGGCCTCGCGCTCGGCGCGGTTGACGGCCAGGACGCGGTGGCTCTTGAGGGTGGACAGGGGCTCGGAGTAGTCCCAGTACATCTGGTAGGTCGACTTCTCGCGGGCGGCCTCGTCGCCCACGCCCTTGGTGACGAGCTTGCCCGTCTTGAGGTACCAGGACTTCACGGCCGCGCGCAGCTCGATATCCTGGGACAGGCGCTCGGCGATGATATCCTTGGCGCCGGCGACGGCGTCCTGGGCGCTGGCCACGGAGAGTTCGGGATGCTCGGTGTCCTCGCGCACGAAGCCGGGAGCGGCCGCGTCCACTTCGTCCGCGCCCTTGGCGAGGATGATTTCGGCGAGCGGCGCAAGTCCCTTCTCCTGGGCGAGCATGCCGCGGGTCTTCTTCTTTTTCTTGTAGGGGGCCCAGAGGTCGTCCAGCTCGGTGAGGGTGCTGGCCTTGGCGATGTTGGCGTAGAGGGTCTCGTCGAGCTTGCCCAGGGCGGCGATGCCCTTGGTCACCTCGATGCGGCGCTCCTCCAGGTTCTTGTAAGTCTCGAACTTGTGGACGCAGTCGCGCACCTGGACTTCGTCGAGGCTTCCGGTGCGCTCCTTGCGGTAGCGGCTGATGAAGGGGACCGTGCAGCCTTCCGCGGTGAGGGCGACGACGGCGGAGACCTGGGGGGTCT
>JAJTBU010000234.1 GCA_021286735.1 bacterium | reverse complement strand
GGCCGCTGAGCGTCATGCCGCCTAGATTGAGGGGCTTGCCGTCCTTTTCGACGCTCACGACGCTTATCCAGTCCTTTGGCCTTCCGTCCACGTAGCGGTCAGCAGTAAGGCGGAGGACCTCGCCGCCGGGCAGTTCCAGGGCTTCTCCCTCAGAGAGCTGTACCGCACCTTTGTCCCTGCTAGAAAAGGAGATCACCACGAAGGCGACAAGGAAAACTCCCATGATCAGAGCGCCTCATGGAAAGCCAAAAGAGAGGAACCCGCCCCCATTCCAATTGCGATACCTATGTACCTCCGAGAAAATGATGAAATATTAAACTCGATAACTGTGCCAAATAAAATCTAAATAACAGCTAACAGAAACAGCAGACTGGCGCATTTTTTTCAATTTAAGCGGCTTTCTCTGCGCAGCAATACAGAGGATGGGTATTCCTGTCCAAAATACGGACAATAATTCCCCATTACGTAGTCAGCGCCTTGAAAACGTGTCCTGCAGAGTCCCCATCGGGCAGATCGCACACCATGACCGGGGCTTGAAGAAAAATCCCATAACGATCCCTGCAGAAAGAAAGACTATACAGAGAACCCAAAAGACGGTGCCGACCTGGGGAATGGTTCCTCCTGTGCGGACGAGGCTTCCGATGACGCAGAACATCGTGGAGCCGCACAGTAGCCTGCGGAATTTTGTGGATAGCATAAAGGGGGGAAGTGCTTTTCTCCTCGAATTCTTGCGCATGACGAAGCCCAAAGTTTTGCCCCGCGGGCAGACTCCGGAGCAGAAGGAACGTGGTTTCATAAGCGTCATAACGATCGCCGCCACCATGAGAGCTGCCAAAGCGAGCCCTAGTTCGGGAACGAATATGCCTCCCAGGGCGATAGTGAACACGAATATGGTCGATAGAATGTGCGTAGTATCCTGTATGCGTTTCCGGGCAATTGGCGAATTCATATATTTATTATATTAAGATAACTATATATAAGCAAGAGAAGCTATCCAGCCCCGGGATAACCCGAGCGGGACAGCTTCTCTATGGCGTGGAAAGTGCGGCTCGGAGTTCATTCTTCCCGCAGCACGGTCACCACCTTGAGCTGCCTGATGCTCCGCGACACGATCCTGCTTCCCAAGACCGAGCCGGCCACGATACTTAGGATCAATACGCTGGTTGAAGCAAGAGGGAACGAAATTGCATGGACTGGTATGGTAAATATGATCCCTAGCAGCATGACGAGAAGCTTCGAGAGGGGGAAGCCGACAAGGAACCCGATGATCACGCTCAGCGCCGTGATCGTGACCGCTTCGACGGATAGAAAAACTGCCGTTTGTTTCGAAGTGGCGCCCAAGGCCCGCATGACGCCGAATTCGCGTTTGCGTTCGTTCATGATGGATACCATGAAAATGCCTATGCCGAAGGACGCTATGATGATGATGAATATGGTTTCCATGAGACCCAGGTTAGATAGGCTCATGGAGGTCAGCGAGCTCTCGTCGATCTTCAGGGCCGTATCGGCGTTAACCACGTTGACAGGGAATCGCGGCTTGTAAGTGGCGGCTAGTTTCTCCGAAACCGCATACATGGCTCCGGGCTTCGTTTTGACCAGATAGTAAGCCATGGTATCGCTCCCCAAGTTTCCGGTCATGAAATCGCGGTTGACGATGAAGTCGGAATCCTGCGAGGAGGTCGGAAAGAACGTAAAGAAGCCCACTGCCCGCGCCACGACGTCGACATAGGAGTTCGAGGCCTTTTTGAAAAGCCTGATCTTGACGGAATCGCCCGGCAGTATGCCGTATTTCTGGGCCTGCTCAACCGAGATTATGACGCCGTCCGGGGTCGAAGCGAGGGCATCGAGCGTCGCCTTGGCCGTCCCCGGGGCGAATCCTGTCTTCCCATTGTTCAAGGCGTCGATTGTCTTGGGCGATTTTGGGTCGACAAAGAAAGAATCGGGCAAATAGGCCGTGGAGGAGAAGGTAGCGACATCGATGCCGTACACGGTGTTCTTCTCGGTGCCGATGAGGGCATTCACGTCCCGTGTCACGGCCGTCGCGCTTTCGGTTCCGGGAATCCGGAGCGAATCGGCGAATGCGCTGTTCTGGGGCGTCATGAGGGATGGTGTGAAGCGGATGTCCGAACCAACGACATACCTCGCTTCCATCGCCTTTTCCTTCAGGTAACTCGCCTGGAAGATCGTGAGGCTCAGGCCGAACGAAATCGTGAGCCCGATGACCGCCGCCGCCGAAGCGATGGAAGCGACGCGGCGCGAAAGCGAACGCCCGGCCTGGGATCCGATTTCGCCGTAGAGGCGCCCGAAGGTCCTAGCTATCAGCTCCGGCCTGCGCCGCAGAAACAGCGAGGTCAGGCGCAAGGAGAGGAAGGTGAAACCGATCCACGCGAAGAGCGGGGCGAGAAACACATAGAGCGACAAGCTCACCGCGCTGCCCTCGTTGCCTGTGGGTTTGAATCCCCCATTGACCATCGTGATGAACAGGACTATTCCCGAAAAGAGCAGCATGATGACATCGAGAAAATACCGTTCATAGAAAGGCCGCGCCTGCTTGCGCAGGCTGCCGCGCCTTTCGCTGTAGAGATCCTTGCGTCCCGTGGTGATCGCCGGCAAGAAATCGGAGAAAAAAGCGGAAAGAAAACCGACAAAGAAGGCCGCGAACGTCGATCCCGCGAAGCCGGCCCAGTTGAAGCCTCCCGCGAAGGGACTCGCCGAATGCGCCCCTTGGAGCGATGTTGCCGTCAGGAGAAGGAGGCTGAACGCGATCCCCATGATGGACGCCGCGATGGCGAGAAAAAGAGAATTGAGGGCGGTGATGCCGAGGATGGTTGAAAAGCCGGCGCCCCTGGTCCTGAGCAACCCAAGTTCACGTTTTCTGCCCGCGGCGAAAGGCCGGGATGAGAAGCTCGCGAGATAAGCGGCCAGCACTACGCCGGGAAATCCAAGAAAAATGAAGAGAATTTTCGCGCTCAGCGAATCGGCCTGAGCCGTTTTAAGGACTGCCGATAGTTCATCCTGGACTTTGAGCGCGCCGGGGAAGGCTCTTTCTATCGACCTGCCGAGCGTCGCCACGCGCACCGCCGTCCTGGCGGGATCGGGAGGGAAAAGCGAACGGTCCAGCAAGATATGGATGGACGAAGCGACCGGCGAGCCGAACCCCATCGAATGGAATTTCGCCAAGTCAACGAAGACGACATCGGCCACGACGGCGTTCTCCGCCTCCTTTCCCGTTGAAAAGAGAGGAGCCGCGTTGCTCATGTCGGCGATACCGGTAACCGGAAGCAGCCAAACCCGCGCGGCGCTCGGAAAGCTTATTTCGATCAAGTCGCCCACCTTTATGCCCCTGGAAATCGAACTTGCCTCGCTGATCACGGCGCCAGCGGGGGAAAACCCGCCCGACGCGAACCCCACGAGCGATACTTTCTTGAAATAATCGGCGTTCACGGCAAAAAGCCGTCCGGCGGGCGAGGCCAAGGCCTTCGATCCCCCGACTTTGGACAAGGATGAGAAATCGATCGACTGGACGGGCTGGGCCGTCGCTATGCCCGTTTTCCCCGCGAGCGCCGCGCTCATCGCGATGGGGTCGGCCTGCGGATCGATGACATTGGCGACCATATCCAAGCGGACGGGCGCTATGACGCTTTGCGTCATCGATCTCGACGAAGCGTCCACAAAATACACGATGCTCGAGAAAAGGCCCACCGCCAGGGCCAAACTGATGGCGACGATCCAGGACCTGGCCGGATTGCGCCTGAATTGCTTCCACGTATATGAGAGAATCATACTATTTCCTTCGACAAGACGCCGTCGCGCATGAAGAGCGCTCGATGGGCGCGATCCGCGACTTTGCTGTCATGGGTGACGACGATGAGGGTCATTCCCGATGAGCTGACGAGCGACGCGAGAAGGTCGACGATTTCCCGGGAGGTGGCCGTGTCGAGCTGCCCCGTCGGTTCGTCCGCGAGCACGATGGACGGCATGCGAATCAAGGCGCGGGCAATGCCAACCCGCTGCCGCTGGCCCCCGGAGAGTTCCTCCGGCAAATACTCCATGCGGTCCGCGAGCCCGACGCGTTCCAGCATATTCTTCGCGGCTTCCCGCCGGGCCCCTGGTTCGGCGCCGGCAAGCAGAAGGGGGAATTCCACGTTTTCGAGGGCGGTCAGGGCGGGAAAGAGATCCTGGGATTGGAATATCGATCCGATCGTCTCGCGCCTGAGCCGGCTGACTTGCTCTTCCGTATACCTCGAAATATCACGGCCTTTCACCAGCACTTTCCCGAAGCTGGGAGCGTCCAACCCGCCGAGCACGTTGAGGAAGGTGGATTTTCCGGAACCGCTCGGCCCCATGATGGCGATGAACTCGCCTTTTTTCGCGGCGAAATCGATATTCCGCAGCGCGAGGATTTCGGTGGAA
>JAJTBU010000233.1 GCA_021286735.1 bacterium | reverse complement strand
GGGGCTCGCCTGCGCTAATTTCTGTTTCCAGGATCCGACGATGGCCGGCGGCACGCTGCGCGGACTGGCCAAGATACGGCAGAACCACAAGCCCGTTCCCTGCGCCGTATCCTGCCGCGCCGGCGCCGAGGGCGGCGTCGTCGCCGAGTTCGACATAGCCCAGAGGGCCGTGGCGCCGGGCCAGTCCTTCGTCCTCTATTCGGAGGACGGCCTCGTCCTGGGCGGCGGGATCATCGACGCCGCGGTGCCGGCCGAGTGAGTTCGGGCAGGGACGGCCCGGCCCGCCTGTTGACGCTGGGCCGTCCCGATAGGTACTATTGATCATCCGCGACAGGGGGTGCACCGGTTTCGACTCGTGCGGTCCGTGTCGCGCGCTGCAGGTGGAGCCGCCGACCTCCTAACATTCGGCAAAACTTTTACTTGCCAACAACAACGGCAACCTCGCTCTCGCCGCGTAAGTAGCGTAGAACGACGGACGCCCCGGAGCGCCGCCCTGAGCGCCGGGAACGTCTGCAACTGACCGGGGCTCACTTCCCGCGCCATCCGGGGCGCGGGAGGGAAAACACACCGGAATACGGGCTAGAGGAGCGCGCCGGCCCGCGCCTTCAGCCCCGACAACCAAAAGGACGGACAAACCTGTAGATGCGCGCGGCGCGCGTTCGAGGACGGGGGTTCGATTCCCCCCACCTCCATTTCTCTCGGAGCATTCCGCCCTACCCTCGCCTTGGCCGGCGGCGCGAGTTTCTTCATCCTGGAGGAAAGCATGGAAGCACCAGTCCTAGGCGGCGCTAAAGAGATGGCGGCGGCGCGCGGGCGCCGCTGGGGCGACCGCTACGACGGCCGCAGGGTGCGGACCCTCAACCCTTTCTACCAGATCACGCCCTACATCATGCGCACCCGCGTGGACGCCCACGATTATTTCGAGGATCGCGTCGAGATCCGGAACATGGAAACCTGGCTCAGGGCCCAGCGGAACGCCGGCTTTGTGGAGATGGGCTATCTCCACGTCTTCATCGCCGCCTACGTCCGCCTGATCTCGCAACGACCCCGGCTCAACCGCTTCGTCGCCGGCAGGAAGATCTACGCGCGCAACGAGATAACCTGCTCGCTGGCCCTCAAGAAGAAGCTCCACGAGGACAGCCCCGAGACGACGGTCAAGATGCGCTTCAGGCCCGAGGACACGATCTACGACGTCTTCCGCACCGTGCAGGAGGCGATCGGCAGCAACAAGGCCGCGGAAGCGGCCAATTCCACCGACAAGACGGCCCGGCTCTTCATGCTCTGCCCGGGCTTCATCGTGCGCTTCCTCATCTTCGCCGTGCGGAGCCTGGACGGCGCCGGCCTGATGCCGAAGGCCATCCACGACGCCAGCCCCTTCCACACCAGTTTTTTCATCACCGACCTGGGCTCGCTGGGCATCAAGCCGATCTACCACCACCTCTACGATTTCGGCACCACCTCGGTCTTCCTCGCCTTCGGGGCCAAGGAGCGCCACAGGGAGATCGACCGCGAGGGGAATATCGTCGAGCGCAAGTACATAGGCATGAAGGTGGTCAACGACGAGAGGATCTGCGACGGCCACTACTACGCCAGCGCCTTCAAGCTCCTCTTCCAGCTGTTCCAGAATCCATCCATCCTCGAGACGCCGCCCGAGCGCGTGTTCCAGGACCAGGACTGAAGGCGAAGGACGAATCCCATGATCAAGAGCGTTTGCGTGTTCTGCGGCTCCTCGTCGGGCCAGTCCCCTCTCTTCGGCGAAATCGCTGCCGAGCTGGGGGCGCTGATCGCCAGGCGGGGCCTCACCCTCATCTACGGCGGCGGCAACGTGGGAACCATGGGCACCCTGGCCGAGGCCGCCATGCGCGAGGGCGGCCACGTGGTCGGCATCATCCCCGTCCGCCTCAACGATATGGTCGAACACTTGGAACTCACCGAGCTCTATGTGGTCGACGACATGCACGAGCGCAAGGCGATGATGCAGGAGAAGGCCGACGCCTTCGTCACGCTGCCGGGCGGCATCGGCACGATGGAGGAGCTCTTCGAGGTCTGGGCCTGGCGCTATATCGGCTACCACAACAAGCCCGTCGGCCTGGTCAACGCCGGCGGCTTCTACGACGACCTGCTCAGGATGCTCGAGAAGATGAGCGAGGCAGGCTTCATGAAGCGGGCCATGCTCGACGATCTCTGCGTATCGGACAGCCCCGCCGGCATCCTGGACGCGCTCGCGGCCAAGGACGCCTCCGGCGCTGCTCCCGAGCTGAAACATCCCGAGCGCCGCGGCTGAGCGGCGAATCCTCTACTCCTCGCTGAGCGTCACCTGTCCGAAGAGGCCGTAAGGCTGGAGGACATAGTCGGGGGTGTAGTCCTTCCCCTCGGGCCGGAAGGCCGACCATTCGTTGAAGGCCACCTTGCCGCGCGCGAGGTGGAAGGGGCCGAGCAGGTTGCGGGGGCTTCCCACCACTTCGATCTCGAGTTCGTTGCGGCCGGGGCGCAGGGCGCCGCCGAGGTCCAGGCCGTTCGCCGATCGCCAGGGAATCTGCCCCAGCGTTTCGCCGTTGACCTTTACGGCCACAGTGACGGCGGAAAAGTCACCCAGCCTAAGCATGGCGCGGTGCGGCTGGCACTCGCCATCCTGGCGCTCGCCTAGCGGCCGATCGTTCGGAAGGCTCTCCTCCTGCGGCCAGTCCAGGTCGAAGCGATAGACCATGCTCCCGCAGTAGTGCGGATAGCCCTGCAGGCACCAGTCCCCGAAGCGCAGGGTGTCGCGCTCGGCCGCCAGGGCCCTGTCCGCGTCCACGGCGAAATCGCCCAGCAGGAAGCAGTCCTCCACCTCCATTCGATTCTTGTAGGCGCAGGAGAGGATGATCTCGTTCCAGCCGGCCGCGGGCGCCGGAAGCCTGAGCTGCTCGAAGGACTTGTCCAGGAACCAGCCCTCGGGGGCGTTGTCCACCGCCATTCCATTCATGGTCACGGCGAACTCGCCGGGCTCCTCGAGGACGAGGAATACATCCCCCGCGGGAATTTCCTTGACCAGGAAACGGAACCTGAGACGGGCGGGAGCGCCATCTTTCGGATGGGGCGCCACCGCCCAGAGGTAGCGCTGGGCGAGCCCGTTGTAGTAGACCTGCCTCATGCCAAGCCTCTCCCTGATCTCACTCTGCGCGCGCCAGACCTCCATCTCCTCCGACCAGTCCCCGTCGCCGAGCGCGAAGGCGCAGCGATCGAGGACGAGGGCGTTGGGCGCGGGCCGCGAAAAGCGCGCGACGGGCCCAAAGCCGCGGAGAATCGGCGGCGGCGCGAGGTGATTCGCGGCGGCGGGGAAGGCGGTCGGGTCGGTTCCGCCGGCCGAAACCAGGGGCCGGCGCTTCCTGTCGATGCGGTAGAGCCTGGAGCCGGCCGGGCCGAAATCGGCCAGGAATTTCGTCCTTCCGCCAGTAGCGAGGGCCGTGATGGGGCGGATCGTCCCGTCCAGGAGATCGAGTTCTTCCACGCAGCCATCGCCCTCGATGTCGACGAGGATATCCTTGGCCTTCGACCGGTCGGTGTTCGCTGCGAAGAGCAGCGCTTCGGCTTCGCCATCCTCGCGGTAGGCGCAGACGAGGTCGGGGTCCTCGACGCAGAAGGCGTTCGTCAGGCTCGCCCGCCTCGGGAGGAGGGCCTCGACCGCGCGCAGCGCCGCCCTAGGATCGGCGGCGAGGGTCGTGTTCGGGTGGGCGTAGAGGGCCGCCGGACGCTCCGAGGGGCGCCCTTCCAGCATCGCCGCGGCGGGCAGCATGGCCACGACGCGGCCGCCGCCTTCCAGGAAGTCCGCGAGCAGCGCCCGGGTCGATTCCAGCATCGAGCGGATGGGCGGGATGAGGGCGAGGCGGTAGGACGCTTTCTTCACCGCGAGCCCTCCTCCCTCGACCCGCCCCTCCTCGGCCAGGATCGTCTCGTCGCCGAGGTCGAAATCGTAGTGGGCGCCGAGGAGGGCTCGGAGGAGGCGGTTGAAGTCGTCGCCGAGGCGGTTGACCTCCTGGATGTTGCCGTCAGCCTCGCGCGACGAGGCGCCCCTCGGGTTCGAGCCCAGGGCGCACCAGGCCGTCGAGGCGGGGTGCAGCACGAGGATGTCCCTCGCCGGCGCGCCCGCCGCGAGCGCCGCCGAAAGCCGGGCGAAATAGTCCTCGACGATCCGGGCCTGCCCCCACCAGTTCGTGTTGTAGTTGAAGACGGGAGGATAGTCCCGCTTCCGGCAGCCCTTGAGCGAGTAGAGCGCCAAATGCTGGGAGCGGACGTTCACCCCCAGGGCGAACTGCCAGTCGCCCAGCCACTTCTGGCCCTCGAAGCTGAATTCCCAGCCGGCGCAGCCATAAGTCTCCGATATCACGCGGGGCCGGCCGTACTGGTTGGCGACGCTGGCGCACTGCTTGACCGTGAT
>JAJTBU010000232.1 GCA_021286735.1 bacterium | reverse complement strand
CGGTTTCAGGCACGTGCAGGGTGACGATGTCGGATTCGGCGAGCAGCGCCGCGAGTCCGACATATTCGCAGCCGAAACGCGCCAGATCGGGATCATCCGCCGCGACGAAGGGATCGCAGACGAGGATCCGGCAATCGAAGGCCGACAGCTTTTTCGCCACCCGCCTTCCGATGTTGCCGAATCCGACTATGCCCACGGTCCTGCCCGCGATCTCGTAGACCTGGCCGGCGTTGCGGAAGCGCTCCCTCCACTCGCCCCGCATCAGGCAGGCGTGGGTCCGCGCGATGTTCCGCGTCTCGGCCAGCATGAGCCCCAGCGTGAGCTCGGCGACGGAATTCGCGTTGTGCGCCGGATTGTGCAGCACGGGGATTCCCCGCCTCGTCGCGGCTTCGATGTCGATGTTCTCGAGGCCGCCGCGATTGGACATTATCACCCGCAGCCCCCGGGCGCGCTCGATCATGCGGGCGTTGACGGGGCAGAGATGGCTCATTATGGCCTCGGCGTCCTCGACGCTCGCGTAGAGTTCCTCGGGCAGATCCACGGCGTCGGGGCCCTCCACTTCGATCCTGCGCGCGGTCTCGCGCATGCCATGCCGCTCCGGCAGGCCGAAGAAGGGCACCGCCAGGAGGCTGAAGTCGGGAAAGGCGCCGAAGCAGCTTCGGTAATAGCGCTCCGGCAGGAACGCGTCCGCTATGGCGACAGTCTTCATGACGTTGCGCGCTCCCTCATTTGAGCCCCCTGTAGGCGAAGGCTTCGATGATCTTCTTGCTCGCGAACAGGAAGATGATCAGCACCGGAACCACGAGGATGCAGTTGGCCGCCATGATGCTGTTCCACTGGATGCCGTATTCGGCGTCCTTGATCTTCTCGATGGCCAGCGTGAGGGGCCTGACCTTCTCGCTGTTGGTCATGACCAGGGGCCAGAAGTACTCGTTCCAGTGGCTGATGAAGGAGAACATCGCGATGGTGATCATCGAGGACTTGCTCATGGGCACCATGATCTTGGCCATCACCTGTATCTCGGTGGCGTTGTCGAGCTTGGCCGATTCGACGATCTCGTCGGGGATCTGCTTGAACGACTGCCTGAGCATGAAGATGCCGAAGGCGTTCGCTCCGAAAGGAATGATCTGCGGCCACAGCGTATTCATCAGCTTGAGCTTGGCCATCGTCAGGTACGTCGTGATGTAGGTGATCTGTCCGGGCACCATGAAGGCCACGAGGACAAATCCGAAGAGGAGACCCTTGAGCGGGAAATCGCGCCTCGCGAAGGCGTAGGCGGCCGGTATCATCACCGCGAGCTGTATGATGATGATCGAAGCCGTGATGGCCACCGAGTTTATCGCGTAGTGGGTGAGACCGATGCCCATCTTGGAAATCTTGATGAAATTCCCGAAGGTGAAGACCTTGGGCCAGAGCGTCGGAGGCGTCACGATCGCCTCATTGTGGTTCTTGAAGGCCGTGATCATCATCCAATAGAACGGGAAGAGGAAGAGCAGCACGACGACGATCTTAAGGATATCCCCCGGCAGCGAGGGGAGGTAATTGCGCAGCCTGCGCTTTATCTGGGCGTTTCGCATCGCGTCCCCCCTCACTGATAATGGACTTTCTTCTCAAGCCCCTTGAAATCGAGCAACGTGAGAAGGATAAGGATGACCATGAGCACCACGCCGGCCGCCGCGCCGATGCCGAGGGCGTTGTTGCGCTGGAAGGCGTAGTCGTAGATGAACATGGTGAGCACCGTCGTCGAGGCTCCCGGCCCGCCGCCCGTCATGATCCGGATCGAATCGAATACTCTGAAAGACCCGGTGGTGATGGTGACGAGGAGCATGAAGAGCTGGGGAGAGAGCATCGGCAGGGTGATCTTGAAGAACACCGTGAGCCTGGGCGCGCTGTCGAGCTTCGCGGCCTCGTATATCTCGGGCGGGACGGCCTTGAGCGCCGACAGGATGATGAGGGCGTAGTAGCCGATTCCCTTCCACACGTTCATGATGATGACCGAGTTCATGGCCGTCTCAGTCGTGTCGAGCCACCTGACAGGCGCGATGTGGAAAAATCCCAGCACGCTGTTGAAGAGGCCGTAATTGTTCGAGTTGTAGAGCCAGGACCATATGAAGGCGCAGGACACCGCGGCGATGAGGTGCGGCGTAAAGAAGACCGTCTGCGCGAGATCGTTGATGCGCCTGTCCTTGAACATCCACACGGCGAAAATGACGGCGAAGGAAATCAGGAGGACGACGACGGCCAGCGTGTAGTAAGCCGTGTTCTTGAGCGCCGGAAGGAATTCGTGATTGACGAAGAAGATGTTTTTATAGTTGTCCAAGCCCACGAACTGCTTGTAGGGATTCATGGCGTTGCCCTTGAACAGGCTCAGGTGCACGAGGTTGAACATCGGGTAAATCGTGAACGCCAGGAGGAAGAGGGTGGCGGGCAAAACCATCAGATACGAGGCCGCCCATCCGAGTCGCTTGCGCCGTCCGGCCGAGCGCCTCAGCCTCTTCTGCGTCGATTCCTCACGCGTCATTGTTCCCTCCCGCCAGGGTGGCGCACTTCTCGAAGAGCGAGCCCTTGTCGCTCCTGATCCTGCGCCCTTCCGCGTCGAAGTAGTAGAGGTTGCGCTCGTCGACTTGGATATAGACCTGGTCGCCCATCTTGAAGCTGTCGTGGAGGCTCTTGACCATCACCGCGCAGTCCTTGAGCTGCACTTTGTACAGCGTCTCGGAGCCGAGCATCTCCCTCGTGAGGATCTCGCCCCTGCGGCGGTAGGTGGCGATGCCGGGAACCTTGTCGAGCGTGACCTTCTCCGGCCTGTAGCCGAGCTGGTAGCCTTCCGCGAGCGGAATGACATTCATGGCTGGGGAACCGATGAACTGCGCGATGAAAACTGTGTCTGGCTCGTTGTAGATATCCTCGGGGGTTCCTTCCTGGAGGATCTTGCCCTTATCCATCAGGACGATGATATCGGCCATGGACATCGCCTCGACTTGGTCGTGCGTGACATAGACGAAGGTCGTCTTGAGCTTCTCGTGCAGCTCGATCAGCTCGACGCGCATGGCCACGCGGAGCTTCGCGTCCAGGTTCGAGAGCGGCTCGTCCATGAGGAAGACTTTGGGCTTCTTGACCATGGCCCGCGCGAGGGCGATGCGCTGGCGCTGGCCTCCCGACAAGGTGCCGGGCTTCCGGTCCAGATAAGTCATCAACCCCACGGATTCGGCCACTTCCTTGATAAGCCGATCGCGCTCGGTCTTCGGGACTTTCTTGTTCCTGAGCCCGAACTCGATATTTTCCCTGACGGTCATCGTCGGGTAGATGGCGTAGTTCTGGAACACCATGGCCCCGTCGCGCTTGCCCGGCTCCAGATCGGTTATGTCCCTGCCGTCCATCAGGACTTGTCCCGATGTCGCCGGGCCTATGCCCGCGACCATGCGCAGCAGCGTGGTCTTTCCGCAGCCGGACGCTCCGACCAGGACCGTGAACTTGCCGTCCTGAAGCACCAGGTTGCAGTCCTCTATGACTTTCGCATTCCCGAATGATTTGCAGACCTGACGGAACTCAATTTGTGCCATCGCCGCCCCCCCTGAAAGTTTACCATGCACGCTGCGCGGTTTTCTGAAAAAAGGGGGGCTGACGCCCCCCTTTGGGTAGAAGTCTTGCCGATCCAGCCCGGCGGTTTATTTGAAGAAGCCCGCGGTGGCTTTCTTGATCTGCTCGACCGCTTGCTGCGCGTTGATGCTCCTGTCCTGGATGAGGAGGGAGGCGGCGTCCCAGCACGCCTGAATATAATCCTGCAGGAAGGGAACGTACGGGGTCTCCTGGCAGGTGGAGGTCTCGAGCTGGTCGTAGGCGACCTTGTAGAGGGGGTTGGCCTTCCAGAAATCGGTCATCGCCTTGTAGGTGCCGACAGACTTCGTCACGGGGAGGTAGCCGGAGCCGATGGCGTTCTGGGCGACCTGCTCGTCGCTCATCAGGAACTGGACGAACGCCCAGGTCGCGTCGAGCTGCTTCTGGCTGTTGCCCGTCTTGACCATGCAGAGCTGTCCGCCGCCGATCTGGGCCTTGGGCTTGCCGTAGGTCGGGAAGTTCATGACGCCGACTTCGAAACCGGCTTCCTTGGCGGAGTTGAGGATGTTCTTCATGCCGCCGGAGGAGGCCCAGTAGGCTCCCAGCTTCTTCTGGTTGAAGAGATCCTTCATCGCGGTCTCGGCGTTGGTGGCGTCGAAGGAGCGGCACCAGCCTTCGTCGACCCACTTGCGCCAGTCGCCGAGCACCTTGAGCATCGTGCCGTCGTTGAGGGCGGGGGAGGTCTTGCCGTCGGCGGAGAACATGCCGGAGCCGAGCTGCTGGAGCATGGCGCCCTGGTAGTAGCCGAAGTCGTTGAGTATCTCGAGGCCGTAGACCGAGACTTCCTTGGTCGAGGGGTTGACGGTGTAGAGGGCCTTGCAGAACTTGATCATCTC
>JAJTBU010000231.1 GCA_021286735.1 bacterium | reverse complement strand
ACCTCCACCTTCACATCATCCCCCGCTATCGCAACGAGATAGGAATCGCCGAATTGATCGGCGGCAAGAAGGTCCTGGTCCAGAATCCCCTGGAGACGCTGGCCCTGCTAAAGGATGCGTTCGCGGCCGCCGGGAAGGATGATGACGAGGCCGCTCGTTCCCGCTGATATGCTGATGCCATTCCCCGTGGCCAGATTGCTGATGCCGAAATAGCCCCTGTCCCAGACCAGGCCCTTGAGCGGCCATTTGAGCCCCTCCGAAGTCATGCCGGAGGACCCTTCGAGGCCCGCCGGAAATACGGAGACGATGTCGCCGGGCAGGGCGGCGAACCGGGCGGTTTCGCCGGCGGCGATGGCGTAGGCCGATTCCTCGCCTGTGTGCCATTCGCGCGGCGCGAAACCGGAACGCCTCGCGAAGAGGCTGAACACGCCGAGGAGGTGGTCGAGCCGCCCTCCCCCCCCCCCGGCGACGGCGATCCAATCGGCGCCCCGCTCGGCGGCGACGCGCAGCGCCAGCTCGGTATCGGTATCGTCCTTGTCGGCGGGATATTCGAGTACGCTTCCCTCGGGCATGGCGGCGAGCGCGCCTCGGTCGGGCAGGCTGTCGAAGTCGCCGACGGCGAGATCGGGCAGGACCCCGGCCGCCATGGCCGCGACCAAGCCCGAATCGGCCGCGATGACGAGGTCGGCGGCATCGGCGAGCCTGCGGGCGAAAGAGGGGGCCGGCCCCTCGCCTCCCGTGAAGATGAGCGCTCTCATGCCGCCACGATGCGTCCCGCGGGGCGGCCTTGTCAATCGGGCCACGGCCGCCAGGCCGGGCCGCCCGAAGCGGTGCGCGGCATCTTGCCGGCGCGCGCGCTCGGTGGACAGCGCGGTCGCCCTCGGTATAAGCTTTCCGCACAATGTTCCCGAACAGTCTTGGAAGGCGGCCCGGCGCATGATTCCGACCGCGTTCTCGCTCTTCATTCCCAAGGAAATCCGCGCCATGGCGGAAAGGCTCGAAGGCGCTGGCCGCAAAGCCTACATCGTGGGCGGCGCCCTGCGCGACCACGCCATGAGGCGGCGCGTCGGCAACGACTTCGACATGGCCACCGACGCCTCGCCCCAGGAGATAGTCGCCCTCTTCCCCCGCGTCCTGCCGACGGGGATTAAGCATGGC
Source organism: bacterium (assembly GCA_021286735.1). Classification (GTDB taxonomy): domain Bacteria; phylum Spirochaetota; class Spirochaetia; order Treponematales; family Rectinemataceae; genus JAJTBU01. Next base: position 3,314 of record JAJTBU010000231.1, on the reverse strand, counting down.
ACGGTCACGGTGCTCTCCGGGCGGCACGGCGTGGAGATCACCACCTTTCGCCTCGAGCGCGGCTTCAGCGACGGCCGCAGGCCCGATTCCGTGGAATTCGTCGCCGATGTCGAGGAGGATCTCTCCCGCCGCGACTTCACGATGAACGCGATGGCGCTCGAGGTGACGACGGGCAGGCTGCACGACCCCTTCGGCGGCCGCGAGGACATCGCCCGCAGGCGAATCAGGAGCGTGGGCGACCCCGCGCTCCGCTTCGCAGAGGACGGCCTCCGCCCTCTGCGGGCCATCCGCTTCGCCGCCCAGCTGGGTTTCGAGATCGACGCCGACACGCTCGCCGCGATTCCCGGCGCCGCGCCGACCTTCCGCCTCGTCTCGCAGGAACGCGTGCGCGAAGAGTTCCTCAAAATCCTCCTGAGCCCCTCGCCCTCGGCGGGCTTGAGGCTCCTCGAATCCACGGGGCTCCTGGCCGACGTCCTTCCGGAGCTGCTCGCCTCGCGGGGATGCCCGCAGAAGGGCATGCACGCCTTCGATGTCTTGGACCACCTCTTCCTCGCCGCCGACATGGCGATCGACGACCCGATCATCCGCCTGGCGGCCCTGTTCCACGATGCGGGAAAGCCCGCGGCCTCTGCGCCCGGGGAGGACGGCGAGCCGACCTTCTACAACCACGAGCGGATATCGGCCGATCTCGCTGGCCAGGCCCTGCGCCGGCTCAAGTTTCCGAACGACACCATCGAGCGCGTCCTCCACCTCGTTCGAAACCATATGTTCAACTACAGCGAGGCCTGGACCGACGCTGCGGTGCGGAGATTCCTCGCGCGCGTCGGCGTCGAGTCGGTGGACGGGCTTTTCGCGCTCAGGCTGGCCGATTCAGCCGCAATCCGGGGCACGCCTCCGGACCCTCTGGCCCTCGAGCCTTTCAGGAAGCGCATCGATGCTATCCTCGAGCAGTCCGCGGCGTTCAGCATAAAGGATCTGGCTGTGAAGGGGGGCGATCTCGCCTCGATCGGCGTGCCCAAGGGACCCATGATGGGGAATATCCTGCGCGATCTCCTGGAGACGGTGCTGGATGATCCAGCCCAGAATGAAAGCGAGATTCTGCTCCGCATCGCGGCGTCGCTCAAGGCGCGCTACGGAGCTGCCTGAGGGCGCGGCTGGGGGGCGGGGTCAGGGAGAGAGGCTTCCGATCGCGGCGAGGCGCTCGGCGGCGAGTTTGGACGAATCCTTGAGCCGCGCGTAGACTTCTTGGGCGACGATCTGCTCGGCTTCCTTCTTCGTGCTTCCCGCGCAGGGGCCGTAGCGGCGTTTCGCGATAAGGCACGACACCCAGAATATCCTCGCGTGATCGGGGCCTTCGGACCTCTCGAGCTCGTAGGCGGGCATTTCCTTCAAATACTTCTGCGCGTATTCCTGGATGATGGTCTTGTAATCCTTGCTCTGGCCGCGGATCGTCTCGGCGATCGCGGGCTCCATCAAGTCCTGGACGAAACGCTGGACGGCCTCGTAGCCTGAGTCGACGAAGACCGCGCCGATCAAGGCCTCGAGCGAATCGGCGAGAATGGCCTTCTTGTTCCGGCCGCCCGATATCTCCTCGCCCCTGCCCATGCGGAGCGCTTCCGGAATGCCGATGGCCGCCGCGATGGGCGCGAGCGTGTGCTCGGATACGACGATGCTCTTGATCCGCGCGAGTTCGCCCTCGGGGCGCCCCTGCAGGCGCTCGTAGAGAAGGGAGGCGACGACTTGGCCCAGCACGGCGTCGCCGAGGAACTCGAGCCTTTCGTTGTGGGTGAGGTTTTCGCGGCTGGCGGTTTCGTTGATGAAGGAGCGGTGCGTGAGCGCCGTATCGAGAAGCCTAAGGTCGAGGAAAGATAGGTTAAGTCTGTTCTGAAAAGCGGAGAGAAGAGTTTGGCGCGGAACATCGTCCAGGGAAATCATGCGATCCCCTCGGCGGTACGAAGCTCCGCGCCTGAAAGGCGGTCCTTATTTGACCTGGGTCTTGATGAAGTCGTAAGCATCGCGGACGGTTTCGAACTCGTTCGCTTTCTCGTCCGGAATCTGGATGCCTAGCTCTTCCTCGATGCCGTAAACGAGTTCGTAGGTGTCGAGGGAATCGGCGCCGAGGTCCTGGCGGAAGCTGGCGTCGAGCGTGATCTTGCTCTCTTCAACTTCCAGTTTGTCAGCGATAATTTTCTTGATCTTCTCAAAGAGTTCGTCCATCGTTGGTCTCCTTATTTGGACTCAGGGGTAATAATCTGCCTGCCCCTGTAGAAACCGCATTTCGGGCAGACTTGGTGGAGGAGGACGGGGTTCCCGCAATTCGCGCACTGAACAAGGGTCGGAGCGGTGAGCTTCATGTTCACGGAGCGGCGGCGGCGGGTTCTCGCCTTGGAAGTCCTAAATTTAGGTACAGCCATACTATAACCTCATTTGCGCTAAGTTTCGGCCAGAAATGACTGGCGAACAATATACAAATTTAGAAATTTTGTCAAGAGCGGTGCTCTCGGAAAGCGCGCTCTAGATTACATCATTCTTTAATCTTGCAAAAGGGGTCCGTACCTCTTTTCCAGTTCTTTTTCCACGAGTTCGGGCACGATGCCGCGCGGCAGGCGCTTCCAGGCGACGAGTTCGCGCACCGCGCTCGAGCTGATGTCGACGAATTCCGGACGCGCGAAAAGGAAGACAGTCTCGACGCCGCCCAAGAGCCTGCGGTTGTAGGTCGCCATCATCTGCTCGTAGGGAATCTCGCCCATGTTCCGGATGCTCCGCAGGAGGGCGTCGCAGCCCTTGGCTTTAGCATACTCGGCGACGAGGCCGTCCCAGGCTTCGATGACCACGTTGGCGAGGCCTGCGTCCGCGGCGAGCCTCGCGAGCAGCGCCACGCGCTCTTCGACCGGGAGGAGCGGCTCCTTGGCGAGGTTGCGCCCCACGAGGACGCGAAGCTCCGAAAAGAGGGGGGCGGCCCGCGCGATGATGTCGAGATGTCCCAGGGTCGGCGGATCGAAGGATCCCGCAAAGACTGCTTTCATGGAAGGAACTGTATAGCCCGCAAAACCGCCGGGTCAAGACTGTCATTTCACGCGCTTTTCTGTTATAATGCGGACGCAATGACGATAAAAATGCATCACCGGAGGGGCGCGCCCGAGGCCGGCATCGCCGGCGGAACCGGGGCGACTATGGCAGGAACCCTCCTCCTCCCTCTGTTTTCCGCCCTCCTCTGCGCCGCGGCCCTTCCGAACGAAGTATTCCTCGAAGGCTTTTGGCCCCTGGGTTTCCTCTGCCTCGCCCCCTTTTTCCTGGCCTTGCGCGACGCTCCC
>JAJTBU010000230.1 GCA_021286735.1 bacterium | reverse complement strand
GGCGGCGGCCGCGGGCCGTGTTTCCCAGCGCGGCGTAGGCGCCGGCTATCCTCGCGGCGAGGGTGGCGTTGTTCTTGACGAGGGCGATGTTCGATTCGAGGCTGTCGCCGCCCGTGAGTTCGACGATGCGGGCGAGGAGGAAGGGCGTGAGGCGCTTGCCCCCGATGCCGCGCGCCGCAGCTTCGGCCACGGCGGCGTCGATGGCGGGTCCGATGACGGCGGGGTCCATCGAGTGCTCCTCGGGGATGGGGTTGGCGACCACGACGCCGCCGGAGAGTCCCGATTCCCACTTGGCGCGGAGGATGGAGGCTATCTCCTCAGGCGATTCGGCGCGCTCCTCGAGGGCGAGGCCGGAGCGGCTCGTGTAGAAGGCCGGCAATTCCGAAGTGCGGTAGCCGATCACGGGCACGCCCCTGGTCTCGAGGTATTCGAGGGTCTTGGGCAGGTCGAGGATGGACTTGGCGCCGGCGCAGACGACGGCCACGTCGGTGCGCGCGAGCTCCTCGAGATCGGCCGAGACGTCCCAGGTGGTTTCGGCGCCCCTGTGAACGCCGCCCATGCCGCCGGTCGCGAAGATCCTGATCCCGGCCATGGCGGCGACGATCATGGTGCCAGCCACCGTGGTGGCTCCGAGGCCGCCTTCGGCGAGGAGGCGGGGAAAGTCGCGCCGCGAGGCTTTCACCACCGCGGTGCCGGACTTGGCCAGGCGCTCGAGGTCGGCGCGCGGGAGGCCCGCCTTGAGCCGGCCGCCGACGATCGCCGCGGTGGCGGGCACGGCGCCGGCCCTCCTGACGACGTCCTCCACTTCGAGAGCGGTGTCGAGGTTCTTGGGCCAGGGCATGCCGTGGCTGATGATGGTCGATTCAAGGGCGACGATGGGCCGCCCCGCCTCGAGGGCCTCGGCGACCTCGTCGGCGATATCCAGGTATGGGTTCATACTTCACTCCTCGCGGAACATGCGTCGCATGGCCCGCACTAGCGTTTCTTCGTTCATCTCGGGCGACACCGGCTCGGGCGAGGCCGCCGCTATCATGGCGGCGGTCAGGGCGGCCCGCGCCTTCTCCCTGATGGGCAGCCCCCGGGACCATGCCCAGGCCAGGGCCGCGCAGGCGGCGTCGCCGGCGCCCGACCGATTGGAGGGCGGCAGCCTGAGTTCGGGAGGGGGGAGAGGCTCGACGCGGCCCGGCCCCGCGGCTTCGGAATAGTACATTCCCTCCTCGCCGAGGGAGATGAAGAGTTCGGCGGGCATGGCCCGCGCCTCGGCGAGGGCGCGGCACAGCGCCTCGGGATCGGGCGGAACGGATTTCGCGCTGCCGGACGCCGGGGCGGGGCGGCGAAGCCCCGCCAAAATCGCCGCCTCGCCGAGGTTCGGCTTGACGCAGTCGAAGGCGGCGGTCAGCCCGAGGGCTTTCGCGGCCTTCGTGGCCGAGACCGGGTCGAGGAAGAGGATGGGCCCGCCCTCGCGGTCCCGCCCTAGCCCCCTCGGTCGGGCTTCCCTGCCGTAGGTCGCGGCGAGCCAGGCGAGGCTGGGCGCCGGCAGGTTGGCGTCGGCGATGAGGATGTCGGCCGCGTCGAGATAAGGGCGGCGCGTCTCGAGGAATTCAGGCGTGAGGAGTTCCATGGCGGCCATGTCGGCCACCGCGGCCTGGAGGGCGCCGTCGGGGCCGAGGGCGCAGAGATAGCGCGGCGTGGGCGCGTGGGCGCGGAGGCTGCCGCCCATATCGATGCCGGCGCGTTCGCAGCTGTCGGCGAGGAAAGCGCCGTCCTGGTCGTCGCCGAAGGCGGCGATGAGCCAGGTGGGCATGCCGAGCCGCGCGCAGTTCTCGGCGATGTTCCTGCCCACCCCTCCGCAGGCGCGCGCGATCCTTCCGGGGTTGGAGTCGCCGGGGATGAAGGGCGCGGTGGACTTGCCCTGGAGGTCGACATTCGCGCCACCCACGACGACGACGCGCGCCGGCGCTTTTCTTGTATCCGTCATAGAAGTGCCTCATCATATACGGAAAGGGCGGCCTTGGCAAAGCGTCCGCGCCCGGGGCGCGGGCGGACGCGCGTAGCCTTCGCCCGGGGCCGGCGCCTGATGCCTGCCCGCGCCGGCATTGATGCGCCGCCCTTCCTGGGGTAGAGTAGCCACGAGCGGCGCGACGCCGCGCCCAAGGAGTGAGGCTTTGGATCAGATTTTCGATCGTCTCGAGCGGCTGGTGAAGGCATGGATCAATTCGGGCGCCTCGGGCGGCGACGCCTACGGGCGGGAAACCGCCTCCGGGCGCGGCGCCTCCCGGCGGAGCTACGGCGATCCCGACTTGGACGCGGCCATGGCCGAGCTCGACGATTTCCTCGATACGAGCAAGACCGAGACCGAGCGCCGCGAGGCCGAGGAGAGGAAGGCCCAGGAGGAGCGCGACCGAAGAGCCCGCGAGCAGCGGAGCCGGGCCCAGGGCTCCTCGTGGAGCGGCGGGGCGCCGAACGCGAGCACTTCGGCGGTCATCGAGGACGCCTACCGCTATCTGGGACTCGCGCCCTACTCGCCCTTCGCCGAGGTGAAGGCCACTTACAAGAAGCTGCTGTTCAAGTACCACCCGGACCGCAACGCCTCTTCCCCCGACCAGCTTAAGCGAGCCACCGAGACGAGCACCAGGATCAACAACGCTTACCAGATCATAGAAGCCTACGAAGAGGCGAGGAAGGCGCGATGAGCGAGAACGGCCGCCAGTCCCCCCTCTATATCCTCGATGTCTACGCGATCGTCTACCGGTCGTACTTCGCCTTCCTGTCCCGCCCCCTGCGGAATCCCTCGGGACAGAACGTCTCGGCGGTCTACGGCTTCTTCAAGTTCCTCTTCTCCCTCTTCGAGCAGCGCCGGCCCGAGGCTTTCGCCGCGGTCTTCGATTCGAAGGGCAAGACTTTCCGCCACGAGATGTACGACGCCTACAAGGCGACGAGGCAGAAGACTCCCGAGGATCTCATCGCCCAGGTGCCCGTCGTCGAGGAAATCCTCACCGCGCTCGGCGTGCCCATGCTCCGCCGCGAGGGTTACGAGGCCGACGACGTGATCGCCACCCTGGCGAGGCGCTGCCGCGCCGAGGGCCGCGAATGCTACGTGATCTCGGGCGACAAGGACCTGCTGCAGCTGGTCGGCGGCAGCGTGCGCGCCCTGAGGCCGCAGGAAGGCTTCGTCTTCCGCGAGCTCGGCCCCGCCGAGGTCGTGGAGGAATGGGGCGTGACCCCCGAGCGCATCCTCGACTATCTCTCGCTGACCGGCGACGCCTCGGACAACGTGCCCGGCGTGCGCGGCATCGGAGACAAGACCGCGCTCAAGCTTCTCGGCCAGTTCAAGACGCTCGAGGATATCTATGCGTCGCTCGACGAGGTGAAGCCCGATTCGCTCAAGGCCAAGCTCGAGGCTGGCAGGGACGACGCGGCCCTCTCGCGCAAGCTCATCACTCTCGCCGACGGGATCGATCTGGGCATGGCCTCGCTGGACGAGCTCTGCCTGGCCAGGCTGGACAAGGCGGCGGCCGCGCCCCTCTTCATGCGCGAGGGAATGCGCAGCCTGGCCGTGGGCGGCGCGGCCGCGGCGGCGCAGCCGGCCCCGCCCCAGGCGGGCACCGCGAGGGCGCCCAAGCCGGCTCCGTCGGCGGGGCCGGGCCTCTTCGACGAGTCGGGCGATGAGTCCGGCGGCGCGTCGGCGCCGGCGACCCCGCCCGCCGCCGCTCCCGCTTCCGCCATCTCCGCCGCGTCGACAGCCGCGCCCGAATCCGAAAGGCAGCCCGCCGTCGAGACGGCCTACGCATGCATCAATACGGAGGAGTCCCTCGCCTCCCTCGTCGACGCCTGCATCGCCGCGGGCGCGGCCGCCTTCGACACCGAGACCGACAGCCTCGACTCCCTGAGCGCACACATCGTCGGGTTCTCGCTCTCCAAGGCCGCGGGGGAATCCTTCTACGTGCCGATAATATCGCCCAACGCTGCGGCACTCCCCATCGAGGCCGCGCAACGTCAATTGGGCCGCCTCTTCTCATCGGAAGCGCTCATCGTCGGCCACAACCTCAAATACGACCTGCACGTCATGCGCGGCATCGGCCTCGCCGTCAGGAACAAGCTCTTCGACACGATGGTCGCCGCCTGGATCCTCGACGCCGAATCGAACTCCTTCTCGCTCGAGAGCCTCTCCGAGCGCATCCTCGGCCTCTCCGGCATCACCTTCGAGTCGATCGTGGAAAAAGGAAATACCTTCGACTCGGTGCCGATAGAGACCGCGACGCGTTATGCGGCCGAGGACGCCGACTTCACGTTCAGGCTCTACCTTTATTTGAAGGACGAGCTGGCGCGTCAGGGCCTCGACGGAATCTTCAGGGACCTCGAGATGCCCCTGGTGCCGGTGCTCGCCGGCATGGAGGAGAAGGGCATCGTCGTCAACTCGGGCGAGCTGCGCGCCTACGGCGTGGAGCTCGAGGCAGCGTTGGCCGATATCGAGAAGCAGGCCTG